>NZ_NFUX01000192.1:0-271 GCF_002264385.1 Paenibacillus sp. VTT E-133280 | reverse complement strand
CCGATTCATTATTGGATGAATCCTTAGCGGTAATCACGAAACGATACGTTCCTGCGCGCAAATCACCGACATTAGCTGCATTCACAGATCCGTCTGCTTCACTGGTGCCTAATGCGATAGCTGTTCCTAATTCATCGGCATCTACTTCACCGTTCTCATTCGTATCCGTCCACAGATAGGCTTGAACTGCTGCTCCTTGCTCTCCAATAGCTCCCGCTAACCCGCGAAGCTGATCTTGTGTCCCGTTGTAGTTATCCACCGCCTCGAACTT
>NZ_NFUX01000099.1:0-18436 GCF_002264385.1 Paenibacillus sp. VTT E-133280 | reverse complement strand
ATTATATAATACTGAGGATACTCACTATTTATCTTTTTACTTATAATTCATTCTGAATCAGAAAAGAGGTTTACATTATGTCAGATACATCCACAGAAAATGCAGATAAGCTGCTAAAAATACTTGTAGTTACCTTAATATTCTCAGTTATGAACGGTACGATGTTCAATGTAGCTCTTCCTGAGATCGGCAAAGAGTTCAATCTTGTTCCTTCTCAGGTTAGTTGGATGATGACTAGTTATATGGTGGTATACGCGGTAGGTTCCATCGTCATGGGGAAATTAGCAGATAAATATCGGTTGAAGGATTTATTAACGTATGGACTGCTTATCTTCGCTCTCGGTTCATTAATAGGTCTGCTTGCTAGTGAGTTTTGGATTATTATTCTGGGCCGTGTAATTCAAGCTGCCGGTGCTTCCGTTCTTCCTGCAACAGCAATGATCATTCCAATTCGTTATTTTGTTCCCGAGAAGAGGGGGCGGGCACTTGGAACTTCTGCGGTTGGGTTAGCGCTTGGTAATGCTTTGGGACCGGTCGCTGCAGGCCTCATCACCAGCTTTGGAAGCTGGAGGCTTATGTTTGTTCTTTCCTTACTTCCGCTACTGACACTCCCTTTTTTTCGGAAGTATTTAGATAATGTGAAAGGGAAGACAGGAAGTATTGATGTTCTTGGCGGCGGGTTATTAGCTGCAGCAGTCGCAATCCTCTTACTTGCCATCACTCAGATGCAAGTGTGGTTGTTCCTTGGAGGGCTTGTTTTGCTGGCCTTATTCATCATTCGGATTCGGAAAGCTGTGGAGCCTTTTATTAAACCAGTATTGTTCCGTAACAAAACCTATTCGATCGGGTTGCTGCTTGCTTTTACAACGACAGCGATGAGCTTTAGTATGACGTTCATGACCCCACAATTTCTAGCGGCAGTGAATGGCTTGACTCCTTCGACCATTGGTTTTGTGTTAGTGCCAGCAGCAATTGCTTCAGCGATCATGGGACGTAAGGGTGGCAGATTGGCTGATGATCGCGGCAATTTGGCACTTGTGTTCGTGGCTTCGGTATTGTTATTTCTAGCGTTCTCCCTACTATCTACTTTTATTGGGGTATCGGCATATTTTATTGCCATTATTTTAATATTAGGAAACGTAGGTCAGACCTTCATGCAAATCTCAATGTCCAATACGATTTCGCGGACGCTGCCAAAAGAGGAGACAGGAGTTGGCATGGGATTACTCTCCATGATCAATTTCATTTCTGGCGCGATGGCTATGAGCGTGGTTGGGAAAATGCTAGACAAGGGCAGTGCCGCTGTGCAGTTCAATCCTCTGAATACTAATGTTACTGCCCATGTGTATAGTAATATTTTTCTCGTTATGTCCCTGGTGACTATTGCTGTAGTTGTGCTGTACCGTTATCAGTTTGGTACGGGTGCTTCCGGGTCGAGGAAGAATAAAAAAGGAATGGAGATTTAAGAGGTTATGCCATCTACGGATCAAAGAAAAACATTATAAAGCTGGATACTGGATGTCACGAAGTAATCAAGCAAATAAAACCATTTTATGGTATGTTTTTTTGTGATGGATGTTATAACCTAGGAGCTGCATAAGGATGATAGGGAATAGTACAGACAAAGAACAGACGATATTTGATCATGCTGGAAATACGATCAAGACAGAAGATCGAGAGATTCGAATTATTGCCAAGTATGAGGAGCCACTAGTTGTCTTACTAGGAAATGTGCTTAGCGATGAGGAATGCCATGAGCTAATTGAATATTCTAGGGAACGATTGCAACGTTCAAAAATAGGCGAAGACCATGTGGTCAATCCAATTAGAACGAGCAGTGGTGTGTTCTGTGAGGAGAATGAGACGGTTACTAGAATCGAGAAACGTTTCTCTCAAATTATGAATATTCCTGTCGAGCATGGTGATGGCTTGCAAGTCCTGCTGTATATCCCTGGCCAAGAGTATCTACCCCATTATGATTTCTTCGCAGAAACGAGTCGAGCAAGTAGCAATAATCGAATTAGTACGCTAGTGATGTATTTAAATGATGTGGAGGAAGGCGGAGAAACAGCGTTCCCTATGCTTAATTTATCCGTAAGTCCTAACAAAGGTATGGCGGTCTACTTCGAATATTTTTATGATAATCATGAATTAAATGAGTCTACCCTGCATGCAGGTACACCAGTGATCAAAGGTGAAAAATGGGTTGCAACGATGTGGATGAGAAGGCAAGCCCTTCGTTCCTCTTAAACACTATATCTTCCAATATGATTCCATATGGATTATCAGCAAAGACACCTAAATAGGTGTCTTTTTTCGAATTTAACGGCAATGTCTATTCCACCAAAATACCATTAATGAACGTCATAGTTTTGTCTTTAAATTCAAGGATAAATGTATTCGAAAAATCCAGATCGCTATGAATCTCCGTCCCCAACATCACCTCTGTTCCAACATTATCAAAGGGGTTATGAAGCAAACCTCTAGGCTTATACCTAGTTTCGGAACCAATCACATTATTATTCTCATCACGGATAAATGTAGTTTTCCCTGAGAACACCAAGTCCTTGCCGTTTTCCAAAGTTAGGTGAACCTCCAGACGAGTTTTTGTCTTCTGATAATCAATGGCCACATCTTTAGTGGATACAGGGAAACCAATAACGAAAAGTCCAACAAGGGCTGTAGCCAGTATGATCACTGTTAAGAGGGAAAAGACGAGCGTCTTTATATTTTTTGTTTTTACCTTTTTAAAATAATTAAGTTTCTTAACCTCCTCTTGATCAACAATAGGCAGACTTAGATTTGCTGTTGCGGTCATTTCATTATAAGATTGAAGGCATTTTTCACAGGATTGCAGATGTTTTTCAATCTCTTCGTTACTATGTAAAGAGGTGAGCTTTTCAATATAGGAAGGTAATAAATCCTGAATGATTTCGCATTTCATGTAGATCTTCCTTTCATCAGTTTTTGTTTTCCACGGTAAAAGGTAACTCTCGCCCAGGTCTCATCTCTTCCAAGAATCTCGCCAATTTCCCGAAAGCTGAATTCCCCAGTCAAACGCAGATACAGTACTTCCTTGGTATTGGGATCAAGTAAATGAAGCTGTTTAAACAATTCCATTTTGTCTTGTGCAAGAATGAATTGAGATTCAGTTGAATTTGCGCTAGAAACAGGAGGATCATCTAGTTCATAAGACTTCCTTTTATGTTGCTTGTCCAGCTCCTGATACCATACATGCTTAGCAATCTGACAAAGCCATACATATACTTTGCAGGTTCCATCATATTTGTGTATGGACTTTACAGCTCTATAAAAAGTTTCTTGGGTGATTTCTTCTGCCAGTAAATGATTATGACAAAAACTAAATACGAATTTATATACTTGGGTTGAATATTCCCTGTATAATTCCTCGTTGTCCTGCATTCGTTCACCTCCTCAGGTTATATATCCGTAAAAAGCTATAAACGTTACAGCCTTTCTAAAAATATTATGAGTATAACGAAATAACGCCTTGGGTGTGTAGTATGATAAAAATCCTTAGAAATGTAAAAAAAGAAGGACTGCTTTTCCTCTATAATTAGATGAGATCTTATTGTACAAGTTACAAGGAGGCTCATAAATGACAATAAAGGTAACCCGACAATTAAACGAAGGTCCTAAAATTCAAAAAGAACAAGATATTGTCACGAAAATGATTCGTATATATTGTAAGAAAAAACATCATCATAAGGGGCTTTGCAACGAATGTCAGGATCTAAACGATTATGCTCTGAAGAGGTTAGCTTATTGTAAGTTCGGGGAAGTGAAAACGGCTTGTGCTAAATGCCCTATTCATTGTTATAAACCGGAGTATCGTCAAAGAATAAAAGGGGTTATGCGTTTTTCAGGTCCATGGATGTTACTATATCATCCCATTGAGTCAATTAGGCATATTCCATTACCCAATAAGCTGAGAAAATAAGAAAAAAAACGGACATCATTGGATGTCCGTTTTATGATCTAGCATTTTTACGTTCTATTTGCCACTTGGCAGTAGTTTATTCAGTACGATCGCTGCTAATGAAGCCGCTAGTATAGGTGAGCCCAATAAATATTGCACGAATGAAGGTAAGGAATGCAAGTAGTCGCCAGGAATGAGCACCAAAGCTAACGTGATAATCATCGGTATTGCGATAATGTACATTTCTTTCTCGCCAATCGTTACGTTCTTCATCACCTGCACACCATTAATTGCAATGATCCCGCAGACGATAGCGAAGACGCCGCCGATTACAGCGGATGGAATGGAAGAAATCAGAGCAGCTAATTTACCAGAACAACCGAAGAGGACAAACCATCCTCCAACAGCGAGGAAAACCCGGCGGGAGGCAACACCTGTGATGGAGATAATCCCCGCATTGGTAGAATAGCCTGTAACAGGTGTTGAACCGAGTGCAGAAGCAATAAGACAGCCAATCCCCTCACCGATAACCCCTTTATTAATATGTTCGTCTGTTAAAGGTTTATTGATTACGTTGCTGACAGCAAACCAGGTACCTGTTGTTTCCGCTAGCAGTACGAGATAAATAATAACCATGGTGATAATAGCCGAAAAGTTGAACGAGAATCCGAAATCTACAAAAGCGATACGCGGCATGCTAAACCAGTTCGCTTTGCTAATCGCTGAGAAATCTAACACACCCATCAAGTTAGCAGAGATACATCCAACTACTAATGCCATCATGACGGAAATAATTCGGAAGATCGATCCTTTATTACGGAACATAGAACCGAGAATCACGAATAAAAGGAGTGTGCCCGCTGAAATAAGGGCTAACAAAACGTTCTGATTGATTGAAGCGCCTGAAGCTCCATAGATATTGTCTCTTATAGCAACAGGTAATAAAGAAAGACCAACTATGAATATGATCGTACCACCTACAATGGGTGGGATAAAGTTCTTAACGATTTTATTAAAGATCCCGACATAGCCTAAAATAATAACTAGAATCGCACCGATTAAGCTGGCACCTAACACGGAACTCCAGCCCAGCTCCCCGCCGCCACTAGCGGCATAAATACTGACGATCGCACCAAGCGGAACATAGGAAGGACCTTGAGCGATAGGAAGCTTCATACAGAAATAAGTCTGAACAATCGTTGCAAGTCCAGCAGCAATAAAGGTAGATTGAATTAACGCGCTTGACTGATTCGGCTGTAAGCCGATTAACATTGCAATCAGGAACGGAACCACATAAACGTCCATGGCCAATACATGTTGAAAGCCTAAGATGATGGATTTACTGAATGAAACTTTTTCATCGGGTAGAACGGTTAATAGTTGTGACTTTAATGGTGCTTGATCTTGTACGTTTGCTTGTGTTTCCACTCAGATGCCCACCTTAACTTTTCTAGTTTTTTCGGTCCTTAACGTGAATAAACCTTTTCACCCTGTACCCAGACCTCGCGGATATTCTCAGGTCGAGCTAGATACATCATTTTTTGAAACACGTCGTATAAATCTTCATTCCCATCAAAGAGAGGCAGTCTAGCCGATGGTACTTTTGTATCGATGATTTGAACATCCCACGTATAGCCTTCTAATATCCGGCCGATAGGTAAACTTAAGCTTTCTCCGCCACCAGCAGTAGCAAGATAGAAGGATTCATCAATCGTAATTCGTGATCCTAGTAATCCACGCTCTTGTGCAGGAAGGGAGGGATTAACGCCATCCTCAAGCATTCTTGAAGACATTACAGCTTGTCTTATGTTATCGAATAGACTAGGTGAGAAACCTCCGGAAATATCAGACCCCAAACCAATCTCCACACCCTTGGAATGGAAATGTGCGATCGGAATGACACTATTGGCAAAATAAGCGTTCGAGATCGGACAATGTGCAATAGCCGTTCCTGTCTCCGCAAATAAATCCACATCATCCTCATCCAAAAAATTGCAATGTGCCATGACTGATTTATCACTGAGCAGACCGAAATCATGCAAGGCAAAAGCATCGTTTTTCTGGAATCGTTCTTTTACATAACCGTGCGCCCAATCACTTTCACTACAGTGCGATTGAATATAAGTATCGTATTTAGCGGCTAATTCACCTAAACCTTGCAATGCCTTATCTGTACAGCTTGGAATGAACCTAGGTGTCACTACAGGGTAAACGCCTTGCTTAGTCGATTTGGCTAGTTCTTTTACAGCTAAAATAAATTCTTCCGTATCTTTTAGTGCCGTTTGGGTGTCAGCATCCCGATAGCTTTCTGGATTTCCTTGTGGATCATCCATTACCACTTTTCCAACGAGTCCGCGTTGCCCTTTATCCGCACAGATTTGGGCTAACAGTAAACTGGCTTCTTTATGCACCGTTGCAAAATAAAGAGCTGTAGTCGTTCCGTTCGCGAGTAAAGTGTCAACCACATCATCGTAGACCTTTTTTGCAAAATCCAGGTCCGAAAATTTAGATTCCAATGGGAAGGTGTAAGTATTTAACCAGTCATAGAGTGGAATATCTAATGCCGTTCCAGATTGAGCCCATTGGGGCGCGTGAACATGCAAGTCGATAAAGCCGGGCAAGAAAAACTGACCGTCCCCTAATCGATGGAAGTTGCCTTGGTCTTGGTAAGTATCTAGTAATGGTTGATAGTCCGGCGCTTCTGGAGAAACGATCCTTTCTATCATTCCATCTCTATTTATACAGAAGAGGTGATCTTTTAAAATTTGAATTTCCTTAGGTGATTTACTTGAAAATGAAGTCCCTAGGAATATTTGCATATATTTATTCATATTATCCGCCTTAATGTTCGTCTTTTGATGTATGTTTGTTATTATAATCCGTAAAAACTGATAAGTCTACACCAAAAGTCGAACGAAAACGAATGTTAGTTACTGATTTATGCTCTAACTAGATCGAAATGTATGAATTTACATACGCTCTTCGGCAATCTCCTTCGGAGATACTTTGAAGATAATGTCCTTTTCGGCTATTAGCATTACGTAAAATGTATGCGGTTACTTACTTATGCTATAATACATATAGATAAATTAGGTTAAGCGCTTAAGAAAAATGGGTTAGGAGTGTTACTGAAATGAGAAGATATAACTTTTGGCGTCCGATCATGCTAATTATTGTCGCGTTGCTTACGAGAAGCCTGGTGACTAACGTATGTATTTTGTTTGGTATGCAGACTGAAGTAGCGAGTAGTATAGGTACGCTGGGCATGGTCATCGCCGGTTTAGTGATGTATAATCGCATGAACATTCGCCGTCGAAAATAACGAACAGATTTCTAGAATCCGATCTATTTGGTTAATTAATAAGATATGAAATTAGCGCAGGAGCATTTGTTGACCTGTTATACATAAAAATGAATCCATCGGGATTTGTTTTTAAGACATAGCCAGTATCATAGAAAATAATGAAAAGGACACCCTTAAGGGTGTCTTTTTTGGGTTGTTCAAGTAACTATACAAAATAATTATAGTCATTCTTTCATCTTTACCGCTGTAAATATATGTGAGTAAATAGGTGGGTAAAGAAAGGGGAGAAAAAGAATGCCATATATTGATAAACTTCCCAAGTCTATAGAAATGCAGCTAACGGAACAACCGTTATTCCACTTTGGATCTGATTTAATGAAAGATGGACAATTCGGTGAGCAATGGCTTGTATTGACAGAGAAGGAAGTGTCCGTTTGGGGAACGGACGGAAGAATGGTTTCGAAGTTTTTTGTTTCGAGTATAACCGATGCTCGAGTAGTAGGTGGGGTAGGCGGCGGTTCGTTACTTGTCGATACTAAAGAGGGCCCAAACATTCTTATACGTTATACCGCATCGCTTACCTCTATATTTGGATATGCGTCTAAATTAATTGCTGCTGTAGCTAAAGGAGAGGAGCGGCCAACGGCTTCTGAAAAAGAATTTCCAAGACATTGTCCGAAATGCCGCAATCCGCTACCAGACGATTCTCAGACCTGTCCGGTGTGTAAAAGTAACGGTAAGGTTCTCTTTCGGATGTTAGGTTACGCGAAGCCGTATAAAATCCAAATGATCGCAGCAGCAATTATGCTGATTTTCACTACATTGATAGAGCTTGTTCCACCTTTTTTGACGAAAATGATTGTAGATAACGTGCTAACAAAAAAGGACATGGGTTCAACGTTACTATGGATTGTAATTGGGCTTGCTGCCACCTCTCTGATGGTTACTCTAATGCAGACTGTACGTGGACTTATCGGGGTATGGATTGGCTCGAAAATTATGGGTGATCTGCGTCATGATGTGTATCATTCCTTGATGAAATTGTCGCTATCTTTCTTCGATCGAAGACAGTCTTCGCAATTCATTGGACGGGTAAATAATGACTCTGAGGCGATGCGGCAATTCATGACAGATGGCGTAATATGGGTCTCGGGTGAATCATTAAGGGTGATCGCAATCTTCGCGATTATGTTTAGTATGGATTGGAAGCTAACGCTGCTAGCCATGCTGCCTATGCCGCTTATGGTCGTTCTATCGACTGTGTTATGGCCGATGATTGGCAGACGGTGGTACCAGCAGTGGAGATCTATTTTTAGACTAAACGCTTTGGTAGGCGATTCTTTGCAGGGAATTCGTGTGGTTAAAGCATTTGGTCAGGAAACTACGGAAATGTCCCGTTATACTGTCGCTAATAAGGAATTGGTGCGGCACAATATCCGGATTGAAGGCTTGTGGCAGGGAATGTTTCCCGCTTTTGCGTTAGTTGCTGGCGTTGGTACGCTTTTAATTTGGTATTATGGCGGCAGAACGGTGCTTGACGGACAATTATCTATTGGTACGCTAATCGCTTTGGTTACTTACCTGGGGATGCTCCTCGGACCTTTGCAGTGGGTAAGTCAAATGATCAATTGGGCCAGCCATGCGATTTCAGCAGCAGATCGGGTCTTTGAAATTATGGATACACCATCGGATGTGCCTGATACGACGAACCCAGCTGATATTGGTCGTGTTAATGGTGAGGTAGAGTTTAAACAGGTCACTTATGGATACGAAAAGCATCACCCTGTGCTCAAGAACGTGGATTTAAAAGTAGGCGCAGGAGAGATGATTGGTCTGGTCGGACATTCAGGTGCTGGGAAGTCGACCTTCATCAATATGATTTGCCGATTCTATGACACAGATGAGGGCACCATCACCATCGACGGAGTGGATATCCGAAATATTAGCCAGTCTGACCTTCGGAGTCAGATCGGTGTAGTGCTGCAGGAGACATTCCTGTTCGACGGCACGATTGCTGAGAATATCGCTTATTCTAAACCGGATGCTACAGAGCTAGAAATTATGCGTGCTGCTAAAATTGCCAATGCACATGACTTCATCGTTCAGCTACCTGATGGCTATGACACAAGGGTAGGAGAACGTGGGCATAAGTTATCCGGAGGGGAGAAGCAGCGAGTGTCTATTGCCCGAGCAATAATTCACAATCCGCGGATTCTAATTCTGGACGAAGCAACGGCTTCTGTGGATACAGTGACTGAGCGGCAAATCCAAGAAGCCATCTCGCGTCTGGTCAAAGGTAGAACGACATTCGCCATTGCTCATCGATTGTCCACTTTAAGAAATGCCAATCGGCTCGTCGTGCTGGAACGCGGTAAGATTATTGAGGTGGGTACGCATGAAGAATTGCTAGCAGTAGAAGGGGCTTACTTCAAACTGGTCGAGGCACAGAAAGAAATGTCCCAGATCAAGGGGGTAGAAGTGCATGAGTGATCCAATCAGTGTCAGTGATGAATTGAAAGCTCAAGATAAAGATCCCTATGAAATTAACATTTTTGAACCGGGTCTGATTTCCTTTAACCGTAGTCAAGGTGGGGTATTTCAAGGGGTAGTAGAAGGTAAGGTTTATGAAGAGCTAGTCCTTTTTCGTATATTTCCTTTTCAATACAACACCCAGTATATTTCTGTGAGGAATTCTAAGAGTGAGGAGATTGGTGTCATTCGTGACATTGATCAGCTGGATGAGGAAAGTCGGGGGGAAGTGGACAAAGAATTGCAGCTGCGCTACTTTCTTCCCGTTGTGACCCGAATTGATTCCATCAAACAGAAGGCAGATATGTGGATTTGGGAGCTGCAAACGAATCTGGGGCAGACTCGTATCGTTATGCGTAACCTGCATGAGCATATGCAATACCCGAGTCTTAACCGCATCATTCTGACTGACGTCAATGGAAAAAGATGCGAAATTCGTGATTATTCCACTTTGGATATTCAGAGTCGGAATAAGCTGAAAGACGTTTTATAGTGGCAGAAGCAAAGTGCTTGGTAGTTTATACTACTGAGCACTTTTTTTTGATCTGTGTAAACATGCGCGGTTATCCCTCCATTTATGATGAGGAGACGCATTAGATTGGAGCAAATTTGTCACTAAACTTCCAGTATATGTGGTAATATATTACAACTAGATGATTTACTATATGGAGGTATGTGAGTGAAGCATAAATGGATGAACTCGCCGTACACCTTTGCTTTTGGAATGTTCGCGATGATGGTTCCCAGTCAGGCTTTTAGTTCTTTTTACAGTTATTTTTATGTGGAGAAATTGGGCTTGGGCATTGGACTTGCTACACTGGCCAGAACAATCTTTCTGATCTGGGATGCGGTGAATAATCCGTTGTTTGGATATTGGTCAGACCGGACAAATACCCGCTATGGTCGGCGTAGACCCTGGGTGTTCGGATCGATCCCTTTGTTTATGCTGGCGTTTGTGCTGGTGTTCTCTCCCCCCGGCGGTTTATCCGAGAATGGACTCTTCACTTGGTTTCTAGTGACGCTTATTTTCTATGAGGCTGTGGCTACGGTCTTGTGGGTGAACTATGGCGCGCTGCTTCCGGAGCTCTTCCGTGGAGATCGTATTCGGGCAAAAGCCTCGGCGATTCAGCAAGGGTATCAAGTGGTCGCTCTGTTAATCGGTACGGCTCTAACGCCAATCCTTTTCGCAGCGATTAACTTCTCTAATATGGCTATTGTGTATGCCTGTGTCTTCGGCGTGTTTATGTTCTTATGCATGATGAACGTTCAAGAGAAGAAAGAGACTACTAAGACCGAACCATTGAAGCTCATTCCGGCGTTTCGGGAGACGATTCGGAATAAGAAGTTCTGGGTGTTTAATATTTCGAACTCTTTTGCCCAAACGGTGAATGGACTTGTAAGCTCGATGATTCCCTTTTATGCAAAATATGTTCTACATATTTCAGAAACACAGGTGTCTATTATGCTCGCAGCTGTCTTTGTCTCGGTTATTCCATTAGTGTTCGTGTGGTATTGGATTATTCGTAAGATGGATGGGGTCAAGGCATGGCGGCTATCGCTTATCCTATATGCTTTATCTGTCATTCCGCTATGGTTCGGTTATGATCTTGTAAGTGGTGTAGCCGCTGGTATTGTTGTCGGTTTCGGACTAGCAGGATTTCTAGTAACCCCGGCAATCGTAGGTGGCAAAATTATTGATGAGGATGCGGAGAAGACAGGTCTGAGAAGAGAAGGCATCTATACCGCGGTAAGCGGATTTATCACTCGTTCGAGCGGATTAATCTCGGCGCTGGCTTTTTTCATTGTAGGGATGATCTTTGGTTACAAGGGTGGCGATGATCCAGGGTCTGATCCAGAAGCAACGTTCCGGTATTTAATAAGCGTGGTGCCGTTATGTCTGCTAGCCATATCTGTTGTCATATCTTTTACGATTAAATTCACATTTACGGGGCAATTGAGAGGTGATGCTGACTATGAGCAAAAGATTAATCATCAATTGTGATGATTTTGGGCAAAGCCCTGCCATGAATCAGGCGATTATGCATCTGTTAGAAGAAGGAAAAGTATCTTCAGCGACGATAATGGCGGTGGCCCCTGGATTCGAGGAGGCAGCTAGATGGTGTAGCCGTAGGCAACAACGAAATGTGGGCCTTCATTTGACAATGACTAGTGAGTTTGAGGCTTTACGCTGGAGCAGCCTGACGGGGGACTCTTCACTACATGACGATGGCGGGTATCAATATAAGACGGTAAAAGAGTTTGAACAGGGGGCGCAGACAAAAGCTGTGCTAAAGGAGATTGTTGCGCAGTATGAGAGAGTGAAACAATCCGGCATCGTGATTAGTCATGTAGACAACCATATGGGAAGTTTATATGGCATGGAAACGGGACGCAGCTTGCTTCCGCAGACGTTGTGGAGAATTTCGCGCTGGGGATTGCCATCACGGTTCTTTCGATACATCCATCCTGAGGATCCTCTGTTAGGATCGCTGAAAAATATTGAACGTCCTGTTGCACTTGGATCCGGGCTGGCCGATACACTTGGAGTTCCGATTCCTGATTACTTGTTGTCGCATCCTTTTGGTGTAGAGGAGGGTGAGACGTACGATCGTTTCAAAAAATCTATTATTGATAAGCTATATTCGCTACCTGATGGTGTTAGTGAAACCTATATTCATCCCGGAATCGACGATCCATGGATGCTTGCAAATATACCACATTGGGAGAAGCGAGTCTGGGAATACCGTCTACCCTTTGATGATGATTTTACCTATGCGATTCGTGATGCTAGTGTTGAATTGACGGACTATCGCTACGTACAGGAGCATCTAAAGCGCTCACGGGTAAGATCTGCGGGGATACTTTTGAAGAAACTGATAAGTTCATGAGGAAAAATAAAAAGACACCTTGCGGGGTGTCTTTTGACTATCCCATTAAACCCTTCAGCCCATTCAAGAATGGGGAAATAGATCTAATCATATTGTAGCCCATTTTCACAACCGGCATTGTTCTTTGGATCATCCCTACGAAGCCCATAATTCCACCGAATCCTGAAGCGCCTGAACTTGCACCCTCGGCAGCGCCAGCAGCCCCTCCTCCCATTCCGAAGAGTGAGCCGAATAATGGCATGAGTCCGGATACGTTCGCTTTCCGGGAGCGGGAAGAAGTGTGTTTTTTTGATTTTTTGTTTTTATTTTTATTTTTACGTGGTTTGGAAAGGGTCAATCCATCCTTATCGAGGCCAGTTATCCATCCTACATACGTACGTCCATCATGAAGCGTAACGCACACAGGTCTACCCTTGAGCTGTTCAGCTCGCTTGCGAATTTTTGCTCTGTTTGACATTTGTGGATCACCTCATTGGTCTATTTAATTATATATTACTCAGATATTCCGGTGTTGCTTGTGCGAGTTCATCATTAATATGAAAATAAAGTCCAAAAATTGATGAGGAGAGGTTATAAGATTTGAATAACAATTAGTGAAGGGGGTGGAAGGGTGTTATCTGCATGGATTGGGAGTATTACTTTTGCGGAAGCGGCGATTCTTTACATATTACTGTCTTTAGGATTACCTTATGGTGAATTTGCAATGGGTGGCAAACATAGAATCATGCCCTCACAGATGAGGATTGCGTGTGCGATCTCAGTTGTTATACAATCGATTGCAATCTTGTACTTGTTGCAGGCAGGAAACGTGATTTCTATTGGATTACCTTTTGATAGAGGCGTATGTTACTTCTTTACAGTCTATCTAATTCTCAATACCGTAATGAATATATTATCGAAGAGTAAAAAAGAAAGACTTGTGATGACACCTTTGTCTTTAATCACGGCAATTTGCTTTGGGTTTACTGCCATCATGAGTGGGTCTTGAGAGAGTTATTGTCAGATAAAGATTCGACGCTTTTAGACCTTATGTATGCGCTTTCTTAGGGTGCATCTGTATAAGGTGTGTTTTTTGTATGTCTAGAGACTCTTGATCTAATAAAAACACAATGTGACCTAGGTCTTTCTTCACACGTTATTATATTTGACACGAATTTATATTAATTTTACAATCCTATACTTTTTCGTCATGTTTGTGTGATATAATATCACCGAAATTATGTAAAAATACTAGGGGGAATAAATCTTTATGGGATGGAAGACACGATGGAACAAGCCTCTCGCTTCTGTACTAGCAACTGCAGTGCTTTCAGCACAGGTACTAGGTGGAGTCGTTTTGGGTACGGTTTGGAGTCCGGACAAAGCCGAAGCCGCATCCGATACCACAGCCAAACTACGGTTGATGAGCACCACGGACGTACACACGAATGTCTACGGCTGGGACTATTTTAAGAATGCAGCCTCTACAACAGTAGGGCTCGATCGAACGGCTACGTTGGTTACTTATGCTAGAAGCGAATATCCTGTTAATAATCTTTTGCTCGACAACGGGGATCTGATTCAAGGTACTCCACTGGGGACCTATATTGCGAATGAAAGTAACCTGATGGAATCAGAGACCAAGCTACACCCTATGATTGCGGCTATGAATATTATGCAATATGATGTGGCCACATTTGGTAATCATGAATTTAATTACGGACTGGAATTCTTAAATCGTACTATTAAAGGCTATGATAATAATCCATTGAGCGGTGCCGATTTCCCATATGTAAATGCCAATATATATATTGATGACAAAGATGGTAATCCAGATAATGACGTAAATGCTTTTAAACCTTATGTAATTATCGACAAGACGATAATGGATAGCGATAACCAACCTCAGGAAATTAAGGTCGGCGTACTTGGCCTTGTAACCCCTCAGATTATGGAATGGGACAAGGTTAATCTGGAAGGCCGTGTCATCGCCAAGGACATTGCAGAAACTGCAGCCGAATTTGTTCCTATCATGGAGAGTGAGGGTGCCGATGTAATCGTAGCAATGGCACATACCGGCTTCGATGCAACTGCAGTTGCGGGTACTGATGCAGAAAATGCTATCAATCTTTTAAGCAAAGTTGAAGGCATTGATGCGATTACCTTCTCACACACCCACAAAGTGTTTCCAACAGGTGACAATGCAACGCTTGATGCTTCTTTTAAAGATCCATTAACAAAACTACCATATAATAACGCTCAATCCGTTGTTGATAATGTTTACGGCCACATTAATAGTACTCCGGCTGTACAAGCAGGTTATGGTGGGGGTTACTTGGGTCTGATTGATCTTAATCTGGTGCAGGAAGGCGGCAAATGGAAAGTCGACAAAAAGAACTCTAAAGCTTCGACCCGCTCCATAGCCAATGCTAAACCGGATGCTGCTGTTGATGCTGCTGTTGCAGCAGACCACCAAGCTACTATTGACTATACAGGTCAAGAGCTCGGCGTTACTACCGCTCCGATGAACAGCTATTTCGCAATGGTTCAGGATGATCCAACCGTGCAAATTGTTACCAATGCCCAGAAGTGGTATGTGGAGAAGTATATTAATACTAACCTTCCACAGTATAAGAATCTTCCAATTCTCAGCGTAGGTGCTCCTTTCAAGGCTGGACGCAACGGTCCTTCTGAGTATACGAGTATTGAGAAAGGTCCGCTGACTATTCGCAGTGCGAGTGACTTGTACCTGTATGACAACACGCTGAAAGCTATTAAAGTCAAAGGCTCTGTTGTTAAGGAATGGGTTGAAATGAGTGCGGGCGCATTTAATACCATCGATGTGAAAAGCATAGCTTCACAAAGTTTGCTCAATGGAGATTTTGCGGTTTATAACTTCGATGTCATTGATGGCATTAAATACACAATTGATGTAACTAAACCTGCAAAATATACCCCTACCGGAACAATTAACGATGCATCATCGAGTCGTGTGAAGCAAATTACGTATAACGGTAAAACGTTGGATCCGAACCAAGATTTTATTGTTGTGACTAACAATTACCGCGCAAGTGGTGGTGGGAACTTCCCAGGTGTGAAAGGTTCAGAGATGGTAGTCGATTCTCAGGATGAGAATCGCCAGATCCTCATGGACTACATTAAAGAAGTAGGTACTATAGACCCTTCTGCAGATGGCAACTGGTCTTTGGCTCCTATTTCAGATGAAGTGAATATTACGTTTACATCGTCACCGGATGCAGCAGCGGTTATGCCATCCAACATTAAGGACACTGGTGCAAAAGATATTAAGGGATTTAGTATTTATAAACTGGCTCTCCCAGTTAAAGATGTAGAAGTTCACCTTCTGGGAATCAATGATTTCCACGGTCAACTGGATACAGTTTCTACAGTAAGTAACAAGAATGTGGGAACAGCTGCTATTCTTGCGACTTATCTGAAGGAAACACGGGCTAAATATGACAATGCTCTACTCTTCCACAATGGAGATTCCGTAGGTGCATCCGCTCCTGTATCCTCGCTTGAACGCGATGAACCGACGATTGAGTGGATGAACATGATGGGATTTGATGTGGGTTCCCTGGGTAACCATGAATTTGACCAAGGTGTCGATGCACTAATGACGCAACTTTATGGCGGTGTGGACCCTAAAGACAGCAATGTTACCCACAAGGGTACGAATTTTGACTATGTGAATGCCAATGCGGTGAATGCCAAAACTGGCGACCCGATTATTAAGCCTTATGTAATTAAAGAAGTGGGCGGTGTGAAAATCGGCTTTATTGGCCTTGTAACGAAGGCTACACCAGGCAAAGTTTCGCCTTCCGGCACAGCTGGCGTATATTTCCTCACTCCTGAGGAGGAAGTGGCAGCTGTTGAAAAATATGCTAAAGAGCTTCAATCTAAGGGTGTTGAAACGATTATCGTGCTTGCGCATGATCCTGCCACAACTAAAGATGGCAAAACTACAGGTGAAGCAGCTGATCTAGCTAATGCGCTTCCTGCCAACTCCCCTGTTGACGTTATCGTTGCTGGTGATAACCATGCTCTGGCAAATGGAATGGTAAACGGCAAACTGATTGTACAAGCATACTCTTACGGTACTGCATTTGAAGATATCAAGCTGATCATTGATCCTAAAACAGGTGATGTGAAGGAAATGTCTGCTGTAGTAATCTCGACCTTCCATGACGGTGTAACACCGGATCCGGAAAGTGTAGCGCTGGTTAATACTTACCTTGAGAAACATCCTGAACTTACTCAACCAGTAGGTACAACAGACGGAACTATCACTCGTACTGATGCATACAACAATGAGGCTGCGCTTGGTAACCTGATTGCTGACGCTATGCGTACTGCTGATTTCGGTGATGGTGCAAAGGCTGCTGATTTTGCCTTTATGAATCCAGGTGGTATTCGTGCGGATCTTCCAAAGGGTCCTGTGACCTTCGGAGACCTTGCCAAAATTCAGCCATTCGGCAACACGCTTGTGAAGCTGACACTGACTGGAGCGCAAATTAAAACGTTGTTGCAACAGCAATGGAATGTAAAAGCTGATGGAACATCAGATATCAAAACGCTGCAAATTTCGGGATTGAAATATACAGCAGACATGTATCTTCCAGTAGCTGATCGCATCGCGAGTCTCACATTAACCGATGGAAAAGCAATTAATCCTACGCAGAAGTATACAGCTGTAGTAAACAACTTTATGGCTGCAGGTGGGGATAATTACAAGGTTCTGACTGAAGCTAGTGACTCATTGGCTGGGCCTATTGACTTGGACGTATTCTACGATTATATTGTGAACACATTTGATAGAAAAGAGATTAAAGCAGCTATTGAAGGTCGGATTGTTAACAATTTGAAGGAAGTTAATCCTACGCCGACACCTAGTCCAACGGCAACACCAACACCAACACCAACGTCAACAACGGCACCAACAACGGCACCAACAACGGCACCAACAACGGCGCCAACAACAGCACCAACAGCAACACCAGCGCCAACACCAGCGCCAACACCAGCACCAACAGCAACACCAGCGCCAACTACTGCTACAGCAGCAAGCTTCAAAGATCTGGGTAAGGTAGCTTGGGCTCAAGAAGCTATTCAAGCATTGGCTGCTAAGGGCATTATAAAAGGATTGGATGCAAATACTTTTGCGCCAACCAAAACAGTGACTAGAGCAGAGTTTATTACGATGCTGGTTCGCGCATTGAATCTGACGGGTTCGGCAACAACCAGTTCATTCAGCGATGTTAAACAAGGAGTTTGGTACACGGATTCTATCGCCCTTGCGGTGAAAGCCGGACTTGTAAAAGGCTCTGGAAATGGTAAATTTGAACCGGGTCGTGAAGTGACTCGTGAAGAGATGGCGATTATGATTGCTAATGCATTGAAGGATAAACTACAGCCGATTGATAAGAATGCAGCGCTGGGCAAGTTTGCAGACAAGTCCAGTATTGCTCCTTACGCACAGGACGCTATAGCACAACTGACCCAAATGGGAATTGTTAACGGTGTTGAGGGTGGTAAATTTGCACCTAAGGGCATAGCTAACCGCGCTCAAGCGGCAGTCATTATCTACCGTATGCTTGAACAAGCTTCATAATCCGATAGTTCTTCTAAAAGTGTATCGATGATCCCTAATAGGGACTCGGTACACTTTTTCTTTTCACATTAGGTATTGCCCTTTGCGCTAGTATATGATAATTTAGTTCTGCACTGCATGGTTCTTTTATATTTTGTGCGGTCGTGGCGGAATTGGCAGACGCG
>NZ_NFUX01000059.1:0-48795 GCF_002264385.1 Paenibacillus sp. VTT E-133280 | reverse complement strand
GAAGTAAGTTTTGTACGAAGTAGATTCAAGTAGTAATGCTCACAAAACTTTTAGGAGGTTTCATTATGAGTTCATCAAATCAAAATAGTATCGTGGCGGATATGTCACTCGCATCCGAAGGTCATTTGAAAATCGACTGGGTTCGTCAACATATGCCGGTATTGAACCGTATCCGTGAGCAGTTCGAAGCTGAACAGCCGTTCAAAGGACTGAAAGTCTCCATTACGCTTCATTTGGAAGCTAAAACCGCTTATCTGGCGAAGGTAGTCAAAGCAGGCGGTGCAGAAGTAACCATTACTGGATCCAATCCACTTTCTACACAGGATGATGTATGTGCGGCGCTTGTAGAGGACGGAATTACCGTATTTGCTAAATACAACCCTTCTCCTGAAGAGTTCAAAGCCCTTAATATCAAGGCGCTGGAAAGCAAACCGGATTTGATTATTGATGATGGTGGGGATTTTGCTACCTTGCTACATTCGGAGCGTCCTGATCTAATGGAGAATATTCGTGGGGGTGCTGAAGAAACAACAACCGGCATCATTCGTCTAAAAGCTCTTCAAAAGCAAGGTGTGTTGAAGTTCCCAATGGTCGCAGTAAATGATGCTTATTGCAAATATTTGTTTGATAACCGCTATGGCACAGGCCAATCCGCATGGGATGGAATTATTCGGACGACCAACCTGATCGTTGCTGGCAAAACTGTAGTTGTTGTCGGATACGGCTGGTGCGGTAAAGGTGTTGCTATGCGTGCCAAAGGGTTGGGCGCAAAAGTGGTTGTGACAGAAGTGGATGCTATTAAAGCCGTTGAAGCACATATGGATGGTTTCGAAGTTATGCCTATGCTGGAAGCTGCTAAGGTTGGTGATTTCTTCGTTACAGTAACGGGTAACCGTTATGTCATTCGCGGTGAACATTATGATGTGATGAAGGATGGCGCAATCATGTGCAATGCAGGCCATTTCGACGTTGAAGTGAATAAGCCTGAATTGTCTGAAAGATCCATATCTCAGCGTACTGTTCGGAAAAATATCGAAGAGTACCAGCTTCGCGACGGACGTAAACTATATCTGCTTGCAGAAGGCAGACTTGTAAATCTGGGTGCTGCGGATGGACACCCTGCCGAAATTATGGATACGACTTTTGCGTTACAAGCACTGTCGTTGAAATATGTTAATGATAATTATAAGAGCATAGGCGTAAAAGTTGAGAATGTTCCTTATGAGCTCGATGAGCAGGTAGCACGCTACAAGCTGCAAAGTCTGGGCATTAACATTGATAGCCTGACTTCAGCACAAGTGGATTATTTGGACAGCTGGAATCTGAACGATTAATTACGGAATGCACAACAATAAAGTATATTAACCAAGAGTACCTTGAACTGAAGCAACTTTTGTAAAATATAAGAGAGTATAAGTTTTACGCTATACATTATCCTTATATTTCTCGCATAGACGCTTCGTTGTCCTTATAAGGAAGACGAAGGCGTTAATGCTTGAAAAGCCATGCAGCGGACAGGATTCCGATTGCATGGCTTTTTTTATGTGGCGAATTGTGAATTGGGTAATGATCTATTTGATTTAGCAAAAAATTCCTTTCGCCAGAAAAAGGTTTTTGATTTTTAATGGCGAATCTATTATGCTTAAGTGGTGAAAAGTGGGGTAAAGTGGGGATTCGGGGATTAGGGGTGGGAAAAAGGATGTTCATGGGAGAGTATCAACACAGCATTGACGACAAAGGCCGAATTATTATTCCGGCTAAACTCCGTGAATTGCTTGGAACCTCCTTTGTGACGACCCGTGGTCTAGACTCCTGTCTATTTGTTTATCCCATGGAAGAATGGGCAATCATGGAACAAAAGCTAAAAAGCCTTTCACTGATGAAATCAGATGCCCGTGCATTCAGTCGCTTTTTTTTCTCAGGCGCAACAGAATGTGTATGGGATAAGCAGGGAAGGGTAAATCTGCCGGCCAATTTAAGGCAGTATGCCAAACTGGACAAAGACTGTGTTATTCTGGGCGTTTCGAACCGGGTGGAAATCTGGAACAAAGAGCTATGGGAGCAGTACTTCGAACAGTCCGAGGAATCGTTCAACGAAATTGCCGAAAAATTGGTGGATTTCAATTTTGATCTATAAAAACACAATATCGAATACTGTCCTGGAGGGATGCAGCTTGTTTCACCACATCACGGTGCTTAAAGAAGAAGCGACAGAAGGGCTGCACATCAAAAAAGACGGAATCTATGTAGATTGCACTCTCGGTGGAGCAGGCCACAGCGCACTAATCGCTTCCAAACTTAGCGGCGAAGGCCGATTAATCTGTTTGGATCAAGATGATTGGGCTCTGGAGAACGCAAAAGAAAGACTAGCTGAATACGGAGATAAGGTTGTACTCATTAAGACCAATTTCCGTGATCTGGAGAGTGTACTTAAGGATGTGCCCTTTGTACCACAAAAAGATGGCATTCCCCAAGTGGATGGAGTCCTCTTTGATCTTGGCGTATCCTCTCCCCAGTTTGATGAGGGAGAACGCGGATTTAGTTACAATCATGATGCTCCGCTGGACATGCGGATGGATCAGACAGCGCTATTAACGGCTGCTGATATTGTGAATACGTGGTCTGAGCAGGAGATTGCCCGTGTGCTTTTCCAATATGGAGAAGAGAAGTTCTCGCGGAGAATCGCTAAGAAAATTGTAGACAGAAGAGAAGAAAGTCCTGTGGAGACCACAGGAGAATTAGCTGAGCTTATCAAGGAAGGTATTCCGGCGGCTGCACGAAGAACGGGAGGACATCCCGCTAAACGCAGCTTTCAAGGTTTACGGATTGCTGTAAACGACGAGTTGGGTGCTTTTGAAGAAGGATTACATAGCGCAGTACGTTGCCTTGCACCAGAAGGTAGAGTATCCGTTATCACTTTTCATTCGCTCGAGGACCGAATTTGCAAGCAAATACTAAGCAGCTATTTAAGCAGATGTACATGCCCGCCTGACTTTCCGTTTTGTGTATGCGGCGCGAAAGGCACGCTTAAGTTAATCAACCGCAAACCGCTTGTGCCTTCTGAGGAAGAGCTTGAGCTTAATACTCGAGCCCGCTCAGCTAAGCTGCGCATTGCAGAAAAATTGTAATTGACGATAAAGGAGAGTCAGAGATGGCCTATACCCGCGGCAATTTAGCAGTTCAGCCCAAAAGAAAAGAAGAAGTAAACCCCCTTTACCGCGAGAAGACAAAAGTAGTTACCAAACGAAGAGTACTTCCGCTGCAAGAGAAACTTTTGTATATGCTGACGCTAGGAGTATGCGTTTTAGTGGCTATCACCCTGATTTCACGTTACGTTCACATTTATGATTTGAACTTGCAGGCTCAGAAATTAGATAAGGATATAGCGACCGCTAAGAAGCAAATTTCCACGTATGAGATGGAGAAGCAGAATTTGGAGCAGAAGGTTGCCCAAAAGGCAAAGGATCTTGGATATGTAGCACCGGATGAAAATGCTACCATCTTTATTCCGGCGAATCCGATATCGACAGAAGGCGATAATTAGTGAGCGATTGGCAAGATCGCAATAAAAAAATTGTGAGGTTCGCTTATGGTAAAGAGAATAAAACTTCGCACGCTGTTTATAGGAGGGTGTATTACCCTCTTTTTTCTTGTTTTGATAGCTAGAGTCTTCTGGATTCAAGTTATGGAGGGTTCAGAATGGCAAGAAAAGGCTGCTACACTTTGGGCGCACACTTCGACTATCAAAGCCGAGCGAGGAACGATTTCTGACCGTAATGGGAGTGTGCTCGCAAGTGATGTCCCTGCTTATACTGTAGTTGTAAACCCGGCAGTCATTGCTGAAAAGGGAATTGGTGATGAGGTCGTCAAGGGATTGCATGAGCTACTCGGCAAGCCAGAAGATGAGCTGCGGAAGCTGATTGAGGCTAAAGGCGAGGATGGCAAATACCTCAAGAATCGTGAAATTCGTAATGAAGGCTGGAAGATTGATCAGGAACTTGCTGATAAGGTGAAAGAGTTTTATGTAGCCCTGGGTAAAGAGCATAAAATTCAAGAGACCGGGATTGGTCTGGTTAGAGAGCAGAAACGATATTACCCTAAGGGTTCGCTTGCTGCACATATATTAGGCTACACAGATCGGGATGGCAAGGCGATTATGGGTCTGGAAAAGTCCCTGGATGCACAGCTTAAGGGTGCTGATGGCAAGCTGCTTTATCAAAGTGACGGTCAAGGGGTTAAGCTGCCGGATTCAAAAGATACCTATAAACCTGTAGTAAATGGCAGTAATTTCAAGCTTACCATCGACAGTACGATCCAGCAATATATACAAGCGGCCATGGAAAAGGCATATGCGCAATATAAGCCGAAAAGTATGAGTGTCATTGCCGCTGATCCGAATACGATGGAGATTTTGGGGATGGCGAATATGCCCACCTTTGATCCTAATAAGTATATGGATACGGGTGCTGATACAGCGGGTTTCTACAACCATGCTATCAAATCAACTTATGAACCTGGTTCCACCTTCAAGATTGTTACACTTGCAGCAGCTGTAGAAGAGAAGCTTTTTGATCCCGTAGCAACATTTCTGTCCGGATCTATCAGAATTAAGGGCTACAGTAAGGCATTACATGATATTAATCGTTCCGGTTGGGGGCAAATCAGCTTCCTGGAAGGTGTGAAGCGGTCTAGTAACGTTCTTTTTGTAAAACTTTATGAAATGCTCGGACAAGATAGACTTTTACAGTATATTGATGATTTTGGCTTTAATGGGAAGACGGGAATCGATTTGCCAGGGGAAGCCAGTGGGGTCGTTAACCCTAACCTTGGACGTCCTATCGAAATTGCTACACTCGCATATGGGCATGGTAAAGTGCTAGTTACCCCACTTCAACAATTGGTTGCTGTATCTGCGATCGCCAATGGCGGGAAACTAATGACTCCATATGTGGTAAAAGAGGTTACGGACCCAAACACCGGAAATACTAAGGTTACTCAGCCTAGTGTAGTGCGTCAGGTGATTGATGAGGCAAGTGCCAAGCAAACAGGTGAATACTTGGAGCAGGTAGTTGCCGACCAAGTCAAAGGGACAGGACGGAACGCTCACATTGAAGGTTACCGTGTGGCGGGGAAGACAGGAACGGCTATTAAGGTTGAAGGTAAGGACTACGTGAAGTCCAAAGTATTGGTCTCCTTTATTGGTTATGCGCCTGTGAATGATCCGAAAATCGCTGTTATTGTTATTATTGATGAACCGAACGTTGAGGTTGGCGGCGGTAAAGCTGCAGCTCCTGTATTTAAAGAAATCGTATCGCAGTCACTGCAATACATGGGAGTTCCTAAATTAGCAACTGAAACTAGTGATAAGGACAGTAAAAAAACAGTTAAATCGGATGCACCTGTGCTCCGAACTACACCTGATCTGAAGGGGAAAACGATGAAGGAAGCAAGAGAGACGCTTCTGGATCAAGGCTTTGATTTTGCTGTTGTCGGTGAAGAAGCTTCTGTGGAAACCCAATATCCAGAGGCTGGAACGAAGCTTTCTCCTGGCCAGCGTATATACCTGTTAAGCAAGCAAGGGGACAAGCCTACTATTCCCAATTTGCAAGGAGAGTCGCTGCGCGATGCTCTTGAGGTTCTAACCCTTCTAAAAGTGGAGATAGCGGTAGAAGGCGAAGGATATGTGTCCGAGCAGATTGAAGGAATAAAAAATGGAAAACCACTACTTACATTAAAGCTGAAACCATTCAATGATAATAGTGAAGATGTTCCGGCAACTTCGTCTGCTGATGAGGGTACGGAATCGCAGAGTGGGCCATAGGCTTGTTCTAACCCCAGTTTGTCCCGAATAGTCATGAAGATAAGAGCTCATGTCTATAGGTGAAAGCGGGGGAGAACGGAATGAAGGTTTCGAAGGTCGTAACACGGCGGAGAATGCTATGGACGCTGCTGGGACTGGCAGTGTTATTCGGTTCGCTGGTCGTACGTCTTGCTTACGTGCAATTATCCCAAGGCGAGAAATTAAGTGACAAGGTAGAAGATTCCTTGCGCCGGAATATTCCTTTTACAGCCAAGCGTGGTGAAATTTTGGATCGTGAAGGTATACCGCTGGCCTATAATATCAGTACGCCTACGGTTTATGCGGTGCCTGTGCAGGTGAAGGAGAAGCAAAAGACAGCGCAGCAATTGGCGCCTCTGCTTGGGATGACCGAGGAGAAGCTGATGAGCTTGCTGACTAAAAAATCAATGTCGGTGAAACTACAGCCCGGCGGCCGCAAAATTACGATGGAACTTGCCGCGAGCATCCGTGATTTGCAGTTGCCGGGCATCGTTGTCGCTGAGGATAGCAAAAGATATTATCCTTACGGCGATCTTGCCGCGCATATACTAGGCTTTACAGGTATTGATAACCAAGGGATTACCGGCGTCGAGAACATTTACGATAATTTACTTAAAGGAATAGCAGGCAATATTTCGTATTTGTCTGACGCAGGTGGAAGACTCATGCCTGGATCATCGGAGAAGTATTCTGCCCCTCAGGATGGGCTTAATCTGCAATTGACGATTGATAAACAGATTCAATCCATTATGGAACGTGAGCTGGATCAAGCTATGGTGAAATATCAGGCGCAGGGCGCTTGGGCTATAGCGATGAATCCGAAGAATGGTGAAATTCTGGCCATGGCTAGTAGACCGGGTTATGAACCGGGTCTATATAAGGAATATGATCCGCAGATCTATAATCGGAATTTGCCCATTTGGATGACCTACGAGCCTGGTTCGACGTTCAAAATCATCACACTTGCTGCAGCATTGCAAGAAGGTAAGGTAGACCTGCAAAACGATCATTTCTATGATCCTGGGTTTATCGAAGTGGCGGGTGCGAAGCTGCGCTGTTGGAAAAAAGGCGGCCATGGCAGCCAGACCTTCCTTCAGGTGGTTGAGAACTCCTGTAACCCTGGTTTTGTTGCTCTTGGGCAACGGCTGGGCAAAGAAACACTCTTCAAATATATTCGTGATTTTGGTTTCGGCAGCAAAACGGGAATTGATCTAAACGGAGAATCTAATGGGATTCTGTTTAAGCTTAGTCAAGTAGGTCCGGTAGAGCTTTCAACTACGGCCTTTGGCCAAGGGGTCTCGGTTACACCTATTCAGCAGATTGCTGCGGTGTCCGCGGCTATCAATGGTGGTAATCTCTATAAACCACATGTAACAAAGTCATGGGTTAATCCGGAAACGGGAGAGACGGTATCAGAGGTGAAGCCTGAGCTTGTGCGGCAGGTGATTTCGGAGGAGACATCCAAGAAGGTGCGGGCAGCACTTGAGAGCGTGGTTGCCAAAGGCACGGGACGGCCGGCTTTTATCGACGGCTATCGTGTAGGTGGCAAGACGGGTACTGCACAGAAGGTTGTAAATGGACGTTATTCTCCGACAGAGCATATTGTTTCTTTTATTGGCTTTGCGCCGGCGGATGATCCACAGATCGTTGTCTACACTGCAGTGGATAACCCGAAAGGGATTCAATTTGGGGGTGTAGTTGCAGCTCCAATCGTGCAAAATATTTTGGAAGACTCGCTGCACTATATGAAGGTTCCTGAGCGCAGTGATCAGCTTCCAAAAACCTATAAATACGGTGAAACTCCGATTGTGACCGTGCCTGACCTTACAGGTGCAACCGTACAAGATATCTATGAGGATTTAAATATGAATTTTAATCTGGCGCGTTCAGGCTCTGGCAATACGGTCATCAATCAGGCTCCGAAAGCTGGGGCAAGAGTAGAACAGGGCTCAACCATCAGGATTTATATGGGAGCTTCTAGTGAATAATGATAAAGATATAAGGGTTCAGTTTGTATCCGAAAATGTAGAGTGAGGGATTACTATGAAAGTTAATGAATTATCTGCTTGTCTTGCTACTTCGCGTCTATACGGGGACGGGGAGGTGGAGATTACTGATCTTCAGATTGATTCCCGCCGTGTAAGTCCGGGTGATCTGTTTATCTGTTTACCGGGTCACACCGTAGACGGACATAAATTTGCGCCGCAAGCCGTAGCCTCTGGAGCATCTGCTATCGTATGTGAGCATAAGCTAGAGCTTGATATTCCACAGATCGTTGTGGATGACTGCCGTTTTGCGATGTCTGTCATGTCGAATGCCTTCTTTGGCTCACCTAGCAGCCGAATGAGAATGATCGGGGTTACGGGTACAAATGGGAAGACAACTACGACTTATCTTATTGAGCGAATTATGCAAGACCAGAATATGAAGACGGGTCTGATTGGGACCATTCAAATGCGCTATGACGGCAAAAGCTACCCTATGTCAGGGACCACTCCAGAATCACTAGATCTGCAGCGCTCGCTTCATGATATGGCCTCCAAAGGTGTGGAATGTTGCGTAATGGAAGTCTCCTCCCATGCGCTTCAGCAAGGACGTGTGAAGGGTGCAGACTTCCGTACAGCAATATTTACGAACTTAACCCAGGATCATCTGGATTATCATCATACAATGGAGGAGTATCGGGCGGTTAAAGGTCTATTCTTCTCTAGACTAGGAAATGTGATCTCTCCTTGGAAAGAAGAACGCAAATATGCGGTGCTTAATGCTGATGATGAGGCGAGCCACTATTTTGCAACCCAAACTGCAGCGGAAGTGATTACATATGGCATTGATAACAACGCTAATGTCCGAGCTTCGCAAATCTCGATCACTGCAAAAGGAACTTTTTTTCATGTAGATACGTTTAAGGGTGAGACGGACATTTCACTTCGTATGGTTGGTAAATTCAATGTCTATAATGCACTTGCGGCGATTACGGCAGCGTTGTTGGAAGATGTGTCACTGTCAGATATCAAGACTAGTCTTGAAGCGATTGATGGTGTAGCTGGACGGGTGGAGTCAGTAGATGAGGGGCAAGACTATGCCGTTATCGTTGACTATGCACATACACCAGACGGGCTGGAAAATGTATTAAAAACAGTCTGCGAATTTGCTACAGGTAAAGTGCTTACTGTGTTTGGCTGTGGAGGAGATAGAGACCGCACGAAACGACCTTTGATGGGTAAGATTGCCGCAAAATATAGCGACATGGTATTCATAACCTCTGACAACCCTCGGACGGAGGACCCTGAGCTCATTCTGAAGGATATAGAAGCAGGGCTAGTAGAGGATGGAGTCACCTCTGGCCAGTATCATATGATTGTTGATCGCCGAGAAGCCATTGGGAAGGCTATTGAAATGGCAAGCTCTGGCGATGTAGTATTGATTGCGGGGAAAGGTCATGAGACCTACCAACTGATTGGCGGAGTGGTTCACGATTTCGATGACCGCATCGTCGCTAAAGAAGTTATAAGGGGTCGAATCTATTGATTACAAGAACACTAGGACAAATTGCTGTGATGTGCGCAGGTGAAGTTCCTGCTGCTGAAACTGTGAATATAACTGTTACGGGCGTCGTTACTGACTCCCGTAAGATAACTACAGGTTGCCTGTTTGTTCCTCTAACAGGAGACAAATTTGACGGTCATCATTATGCAGCTACAGCGATTGCTGCCGGTGCTGCTGGGACCTTATGGCAGCGTGATAAAGGTCCTGCACCTGAGGGTGGCGGAGTCATTATTGTTGAAGATACGCTACAGGCGCTTCAGAAGCTGTCCGCTGCGTATTTAAATGAGGTCGCTCCGAAGGTTGTCGCTGTTACGGGGAGTAATGGCAAAACTACGACAAAAGATATCATTATGGCCATGCTCGAAATGCAGTACAAGGTGCACAAGACAGAGGGAAACTTCAATAATCATATTGGTCTTCCGCTCACGATTCTATCCATGGCTGAGGATACAGAGATTGCAGTGCTTGAAATGGGTATGAGCTCGCGGGGAGAAATTGCTCTGCTGGCTTCTTTGGCTGCACCAGATGTTGCAGTCATTACTAATATAGGTGAGTCACATCTGCTGCAACTGGGATCCCGCAAAGAAATCGCCCGTGCCAAGCTGGAAATCGTCGAAGGGCTAAAGCCAGGTGGATTGCTAATTTATAACGGTGATGAACCGCTGCTGACTGAGGTAATGCAAGAGTCCGCTTTTGAGGCTCCGGAGGGGATGGTGTCCTTTCGTTTCGGCCTGAACGGAGATAATGATGATTATCCGACAGGGATGATGTCCCATAATGGTGGTATGACGTTTACGTCAAGCCTTCATAAGGAACATGCTTTTACATTACCGCTGCCAGGCCAGCATAACGTTGTCAACGCGTTGGCTGCACTAGCGGTTGCTCGCCATTTTGGAGTTACAGAACAAAATGTAGAGAATGGGTTAAGTAAGCTTAAGTTGACAGGTATGCGGATTGAAGTGATTCAAACTTCTTCCGGGCTTACCCTTTTGAATGATGCTTATAATGCCAGTCCGACTTCTATGAAGGCGGCCATTGATGTGCTTCAAACTATGAAATGCAGTGGCAAAAAAATCGCAGTACTGGGGGACATGCTGGAACTTGGGCCGGATGAAATAGAGTTTCATAAAGAAATTGGCTACTACCTAGACCCCGCAGTGACTGATTTTGTATATACCTATGGCCCATTGTCAGTCCATATTGCAGAAGCTGCAAAGGAAAGATTCGGAAACGAGCGTGTGCTGGCTTTTACGGATAAGTCAGAATTAACAGCCGTCCTTATCGGGAAAAGCAGCTCCAAGGATATTGTACTATTCAAAGGATCCAGAGGGATGAGGCTTGAGGAAGTTCTTCAGAGCCTGAGTAAAGAGATTAAAGAGACCTAAATAAATGGAGGGGGTGTACCCATGGATTATCAACTATTGTTATTGACTATTGCTGTTTCCTTTATCCTTGCGGTCATTGCCGCTCCGCTCTTCATTCCGCTACTGCGCAGGATGAAATTCGGACAGCAGGTGCGAGATGACGGACCGCAATCCCATTTAAAGAAAGCGGGAACGCCGACGATGGGCGGTATCGTAATCATCGTGGCTTTTACATTGGCTTATCTGAAATTTTCTGTGGTGAATAACGATTTCTACGTACTACTAGTGGCTACGCTTGGTTTTGGACTGATCGGATTTTTGGATGATTATATCAAAATCGTATTCAAGCGTTCTTTGGGCCTTACGGCGCGTCAAAAATTGTTCGGGCAGCTGTTGGTAGGTGCTGTGATGTGCGGTCTGCTGATTTCTGCAGGACATAGCACAAGCATCAGCGTTCCGGGTACTGATTTCAGCTTTGATTGGGGCGGCTTTTTCTACTATCCATTCATTATTATTATGATGATGGCCGTAACGAATGCTGTTAACTTTACCGATGGAGTAGATGGTTTGCTGTCTGGTGTAAGTGCTATTGCTTTGGCAGCTTATGCTGTTGTAGCGATGCAGGCTACGTCAATTGCAGCAGGAGTGTGTGCAGCGGCTATGATCGGGGCCGTTCTTGGATTTCTGGTCTTTAATGCCCATCCTGCTAAGGTATTCATGGGAGATACCGGTTCATTTGGTATTGGCGGTGCGATAGGTGCGATTGCTATTGTCACCAAGAGCGAACTGCTGTTTTTAATTATTGGCGGTGTGTTTGTGGTGGAAATGTTATCAGTCGTGATACAGGTGGTTTCTTTCAAAACCCGTGGCAAACGTGTATTTAGAATGAGCCCGATTCACCATCATTTTGAACTTGGTGGCTGGTCGGAATGGCGTGTGGTAATTTCGTTCTGGGCGGTAAGCTTGATATTAGCTGCTGTTGGACTATTTATTAGCAAGGGGTTGTAGCAAATGAAACATCCAGATATGTACCGTGGTGAAGAAGTTGTTGTGCTTGGACTCGCAAAAAGCGGTGTCCAGGTTGCTAAAGTGCTGCATGATCGAGGCGCTGTAGTTACGGTGAACGATAAAAAGGAAAGAGATCAAAGTCCCGAAGCTTCCGAATTGGAATCTTTGGGAATTTGTGTTATAAGCGGTGGGCATCCGGATGGACTGATTCATGAAGGCGTAAGTCTGGTCATTAAGAATCCAGGCATTCCTTATTCTGCGCCTCCTGTACAAAAGGCTCTTGAGCTTGGCATTGAAGTAGTTACAGAGGTAGAGGTTGCATACCGTCTTTGTGCAGCGCCGATAATTGGCATCACGGGATCCAATGGCAAGACGACAACGACGACCTGGGTAGGTCAAATGCTGGAAGCTGCAGGTATGAATCCGATTGTTGCAGGTAACATTGGCACGCCTCTCTGTGAGGCGGCGCAAGAAGCTACAGAGGATAACTGGATGGTGGTCGAACTCAGCAGCTTCCAGCTCAAAGGTACGGAGACTTTCCGCCCCAAAATAGGTTGTTTGTTGAATATTGCGGAGACCCACCTGGATTATCATGGCAGCATGAAGGATTATGTCGATTCCAAATCAAAGCTGTTCGCCAATCAAGTAGCTACGGATACGGCTGTGCTGAACTGGGACGATCCTTTTTGCCGGGAACTGGTACCATATGTGAAGGCTTCGATTCTCCCATTCTCTAGGTCTGAGGAGCTGACCTACGGCGTATTTGTTAGCCCGTCCTATATTACAGGTCAAGATGACGATCTGATGCGTCGCATTATCTATCGGAATTCTGCAGGCCAAGAAACAATCATTGCTGATGTAGATTCCATTAGCCTTCCGGGGCGTTTCAATGTGGAGAATGCACTTGCTGCATGTGGAATTGCCATTGCTGCTGGAGCAGACCCCTCTTTATTGGGTGATGTGCTTGCTTCATTTCGCGGTGTGGAGCACCGGCTGGAGTATGTAGCTGATAAGGCTGGAGTCACTTATTATAATAACTCCAAAGCAACTAACTCCAAAGCGACGATTATGGCACTAACATCCTTCCAGCGTCCCGTAGTGCTGATCGCTGGTGGATTAGATCGTGGCTCCGATTATATGGAGCTGCTGCCAGTCCTGAGCGGCCGAGTCAAAGCGATAGTGGCGTTAGGGGAGACTAGGGACAAGCTAACAAATGTAGCACAGTTGGCAGGATTAAAGCAGATTATCTCCGTCGATAATGGGGAGAGTGCCGCTGCCGTGCTTGAGCAAGCTGTGCAGGAAGCTTCCGCTCTGGCGGAAGAAGGAGATGTTGTTCTTTTGTCTCCTGCCTGTGCAAGCTGGGATATGTTTACATCCTATGAAGAGCGCGGGTGTATTTTTAAAGAGGCGGTGCATAACCTTTAAGTAGGGGGGTGGATAAGCCCCATCCCTACTACGGATGCAAGAGGTGTGCTCCTGATGAACAAAACTCGTCATGCTCCCGATATTTGGTTGCTGATTCCTATTCTATCTTTGCTGGTGATCGGCATGGTGATGGTATACAGCGCCGGGTCCGTTCTGGGCTTCCGCAATTATGGAGATTCGTTTTACTTTGTAAAAAGACAGCTTTTGTTTGCAGGACTAGGCCTAGTCGCAATGTTCGTTACGGCGAATACCGATTACAGGGTGCTGAAAAAGCTGGCTAAGCCGGCACTTCTAATCTGCTTTTTCTTACTTGTTATTGTGCTTATCCCGGGTATTGGTGTAGTACGCGGGGGAGCGCGCAGCTGGCTAGGAATTAGCTCCTTCGGGATCCAGCCTTCTGAATTCATGAAGATGGGGATGATTCTATTCTTAGCCAATTGGCTAGGAAAAGAGGAATACGACATCACTTCCTTCACACGCGGCCTGCTCCCACCGCTTGCGCTCATTGGGTCAGCCTTCGCGTTGATCATGCTCCAGCCGGATTTGGGTACAGGTACTGTCATGTTTGGTGCAGCCTTGATGATGGTTTTTACAGCAGGGGCTAGAATGAAGCATTTACTTTCGCTTGGAGTAGCTGGTGCGGCAGGGTTTGTTGCTTTGATTGCAGCAGCGCCTTACCGGTTGCAGCGGATTACCGCTTTTCTTGATCCATGGTCCGACCCCCTTGGTGCAGGTTACCAGATCATTCAGTCGCTATATGCGATCGGTCCTGGGGGGCTCGGTGGCCTTGGATTAGGAATGAGTCGGCAGAAGTACAGTTATGTGCCTGAGCCACAAACAGATTTTATTTTTTCTATATTGGCCGAGGAGCTGGGGTTTATCGGTGGTTTGGCTGTGTTGATCCTATTTCTTATTCTAATCTGGCGCGGGATGAAGGTGGCGATGAGTCTGCCTGACCGTTTTGGAAGCTATCTGGCCGTTGGCATCGTCTGTATGGTGGCTGTGCAAGTCATTATTAATATTGGTGTTGTTATTGGTCTAATGCCTGTAACGGGCATCACGCTTCCTCTGATTAGCTATGGCGGATCTTCACTTACATTAATGCTAACATCCCTTGGCATTCTATTGAACTTATCCCGTTTTGCGAGGTGAAAGAGATGCGTATCGTATTAAGCGGCGGAGGCACGGGTGGACATATCTATCCTGCGGTCGCTGTTGCTAGGCAAATGGAGTTGGAAGATAGCAAATCTACCTTCCTGTATATTGGTGGAACGCGCGGCTTAGAGAGCAAGCTTGTTCCTCAAGAGAATATCCCTTTCAAATCTATTGACATCACTGGTTTTCGGCGCAAGCTATCCATAGACAATGTCAAGACCGTGATGCGTTTCTTGAAGGGTGTTAAGGCATCCAAAGAAATGCTAAGAGAATTCAAACCAGATGTTGTGATTGGAACAGGCGGTTATGTGTGTGGTCCAGTCGTTTATGCTGCATCCCGGTTGGGCATCCCTACTTTGATCCATGAACAAAATGCCATACCAGGTCTGACCAATCGCTTTCTGAGTCGGTATGCGAGTACAGTTGCCGTAAGCTTTGAAGGAACAGAGTCCTCTTTTCCGGGCAGCAAAAATGTGATCTATACTGGTAATCCACGTGCTACAACAGTTACTACAGCAAGCCCACAACGTGGATTCGCATCGCTGGGGATTTCGGATGGCAGTACAGTGGTTTTGGTGGTTGGTGGCAGTCAGGGGGCTAAGGCTATTAATAGAGCCATGATTGAAATGGCCCCTAAAGTGGGTAAGGGTAATGGTGTTCATTATGTGTATGTTACAGGTGAACCCTATTTCGAAGAGACACGGGCGGAATTACGTCAAAAGCTGGGTAGCTTACCAAACTGGTTGCATGTCCTTCCTTATGTTCATAATATGCCAGAGGTGTTGGCTTGTACCTCCTTGATCGTTAATCGGGCGGGAGCATCTTTTCTCGCTGAGATTACAGCGCTGGGTATTCCCTCTGTACTTATTCCATCTCCTAATGTGACGAATAACCATCAGGAGGCGAATGCAAGACAGTTGGAACGTGAAGGTGCTGCTGTGGTACTGCTTGAGAAAGATTTAAACGGCACGGCTCTATTTGAGGCGGTTCAAAAAATCATCGGAACTGAAGCCGTGCGTGAGGAGATGTCAGCGGCCTCCAAACGACTTGGTAAAAGAGATTCTGCGGCAGTAATCACAAGCGAGCTCCGAAGACTTGCAGGTAAGAAGTCTTAAGATATCATCGTTTTGCATACGGGTTTTCCTTATTGGCAGCTCTCTGTCACACACTTGGAGGAACGAACATAGGATAATCCTATAATCGTGACAATCACCCAGGACACTTCCAAACCTGAGATGTAGTGCAGGATATTCTTGAAATATAAGAAAGTATAAGTTTCACGTTATACATCATCCTTATATTTCTCGCTTAAACGCCTATCGTCCTTATAAAGGACGCCGAAGACGTTTATACTTGTACATTTCATATGAGCTTGTAACGGAAGTGTTTGTGGTGGGTGAGCGGTAATCTCGGAGGTGATACATTGGACAAATTGGTGATTGAGGGTGGAAGTCCCCTGTCAGGCACCATTCGTATCCATGGAGCAAAAAATGCGGCGCTGCCGATTCTAGCGGCAAGCCTGCTGGCCGAAGGAGTTCACTCACTGCATAATGTGCCGAAGCTGCTGGACATCGAGACTATGCTAGACATCCTAGATCGGCTGGGCTGCAGGTGCGTGCATCAAGAGGATACGGTGACGATAGATACGTCTGCCGTCGGGACATCTCATATCCCTGAGGATTTAATGCGGCAGATGAGATCTTCTATTTTTCTAATGGGACCGTTGTTATCCAGATTTGGAGAGGTAACGATCTATCAGCCCGGGGGCTGTGCGATCGGAGAGCGTAAAATAGATCTTCATCTACAAGGACTTAAGGCGTTAGGGGCGGAGATCGAGGAGAGCAACGGAAGAATATTCTGTCGGGGTTCTAAGCTTATAGGGAGTGATATTCATCTCGACTATCCAAGTGTAGGAGCAACGGAGAATATTATGATGGCTGCCGCAAAGGCAGAGGGAACAACAACGATATCGGGGGCCGCGAGAGAGCCGGAGATACAGGACCTACAGCAATTTCTAAATAGTATGGGTGCTCAGATTATCGGTGCAGGTACGGACACCATCACAATTCAAGGGGTGAAAAACCTATATCCCTGTACGTATGAGGTGATACCTGACCGGATTGTGGCTGGAACCGTAATGATTGCTGCGGCAGCTACACGAGGAAATGTGACTTTGACACATGCCAACGCGGGGCATCTGACTTCGCTTATTCATGTGCTCAAGCGGGCTGGTGTTCAAATCACAGTGTGCAATGATATAATTAATATCAGTTGTATGGGGCGTCCACGTGCTGTTGAGAGAATTGTGACTTCTCCTTATCCTTCTTTTCCAACCGATCTGCAATCTCAGGTCATGGTGCTGTTGTCTCTCGCTGATGGCTTCAGTGTAATCAAGGAGACGGTGTTTGAGGGACGATTCAAGCATGTTGAAGAAATGGCGCGGATGGGCGCTGATATTTCTATTGATATGAATCGTGCGTTTATTCGCGGCGTTCAGAGATTGTATGGTGCTACTGTGGAAGCTACTGATTTGCGTGCAGGTGCGGCTCTGGTCATTGCTGGGCTCGCTGCACAAGGGACTACAGTCGTTGAGCAAGCACACCATATTGACCGCGGGTATGACGGAATAGAGAAGCTGTTTCAGAAGCTTGGCGCGCGTATAAGCCGCAAGGTACCCGTACCGGATCCACTTGATTTGGCCAATTAAAGCTCCCTGTCTCCTTCAGTTCTACCAAGGAAGGAGACAGGGCCTTATTACGGAGATATGAGAATGACAACAACCCGATTACCTCTTCTTAAAGAGGACAAGCCTAAGAAAAAAATGAGCCGTAAGATTACGGCGATCCTTCTGCTACTGTTCACTGCACTTCTTGCTGTGATTTTTTTTAGATCGTCTATTAGTCACATTACAGTGATAGATTTTCAGGGAAGCAAGTATTCTACTAGTGAAGAATTACTCTCCCAAAGTGGAATTCATATAGGTGGACAATTCTTTGCCGTTTCTACGAAGTCTGTGGAACAATCTCTGCTGGAGCTTAAGACGGTTAAGGCCGTGGCCGTAAAGAAGGATTTTCCCGGGGTAATCACAGTGAAGATTGAAGAATTCCCTGCGGTGGCCTATGAACTGGAACAGGGTGGCATCTTGAAGGCGATTCTGTCGAGTGGAGCTGCAGTGCCAGTAAATGATACGGGGATAGCCGTTGAGAAGCCCATATTAACTAACTGGGATCCGGACGATCCGAATAAGGCTAAGCTATGTCAAGCGTTAGCAAGCATTACTAATGAATTGACAAGTGATATCTCTGAGATTGTTCCGTCGCCAACTTTGTCATTTCCGGATCGTATCAAGCTCTATACTAGATCCCGTTTCGAAGTGATCACATCCATCTCTTTATTGAAGAGCAAAGTGTCATACTTGAATCAGGTAATAGAGACAAAGGAGCCTGGACTTATCACGATGCTTGAAGCCGACTCGTATGTTCCTTTTCAGGTCGAAAGTGAGGAGCAAAAGGGCGATGAGCAAAAAGATGTGCAAGAGTAGAGTAGAGGTCAATAGTCCCTACTAATAGAGTTCAAAAAATGCTACAATCGGATTTACGGGCAAGAAGCTATATCCCTCTTTTTTCTTCGATTTTTTTGAAATATAATCCTATATATGGTTAGTAATAACCAAAAAGGCTTATATTTCTTGTGATAATTATCATTCTTATAAAAAATTATGAGTAACTAATCACATTTAGGGATGTTGGAATATTATTCCGTTCAAAAAATTTGTAGAAAAAAGAGGGAAAGGGTTAGGTATGTTGAATATGTACAGAGAAGTTTCCCGGGACCGGGATAAGGTTATGCAAATTATTTCGATTATAACAGGAGGTGCCATAGGACTTGAGCAACAATGACATCATTGTTAGTTTGGACATCGGTACATCCAAAGTTCGGGCAATAATTGGGGAAGTTACCAATGGAACCTTTAATATTATTGGCGTTGGATCTGCTGATTCGGAAGGAATACGTAAAGGCGCGATTGTAGATATCGACCAAACTGTGCAATCGATCAAAAGTGCTATAGATCATGCAGAGCAAATGGTGGGTATTCAAATATCAGAGGTTTATGTAGGCATTTCCGGTAATCATATTGGCCTGCAATCCAGCCACGGTGTCGTGGCCGTTCAGAATGAGGATCGTGAAATCGGTGAGGATGATATCGATCGCGTTATTAAAGCTGCGGAAGTCATCGCTATGCCTCCGGAGCGAGAAGTGATTGATGTTGTTCCTAAACAATTTATCGTCGATGGTCTCGAAGGTATTCAGGACCCGCGCGGAATGATTGGTGTTCGTTTAGAAGTGGACGCAACCATCGTTACGGGTGCTAAGACGCCAATACATAATCTACTGCGCTGTGTTGAGAAATCAGGGCTGAAAGTGAAGGATCTTGTGCTGATGTCTCTTGGTGCTGGTGGATTGGCGCTTTCCAAGGACGAGAAATCGATGGGATCTGTTCTGGTTGATATCGGTGCCGGGTCGACAACGATAGCCATATACGAAGAAAGTTCCCTTTGTGCAACCTCTACGATTCCGATCGGCGGAGAATTTGTAACAAATGACATTGCATACGGACTACGTACACTTACTGATCAAGCGGAGAAAGTAAAGCTAAAGTATGGTTGCGCATGGATTGACGATGCAGCCTCTGACGTTGTCTTCAAGGTGCTGCGCATTGGCAGTAATGTAGAGAAGGAATTTAACCAAGAGGATTTAGCGGCAATTATCGAACCACGGGTGCAAGAAATCTTCCATCTGATTAAACAGGAAGTGAAACGGCTTGGTTACAGTGAACTACCTGGAGGTTATATACTAACGGGTGGAACTGTTTCGATGCCTGGCGTATTAAAGGCGGCCCAGACTGAATTGGCCGCATCTGTACGCATCGCTGTACCGGATTATATCGGTGTACGGGACCCTGGGTTTACCGGAGGTGTTGGTATCCTGCATAATGTTGTCCGTAGCTTCCGTGGAAGAAGCAGTGGTGGAAGCAGCAACAAAAAGACGGTCAACCGGAGTAAGCAGAACGCCACTCCAAATCAGGAAACGGCTCAGAAGACCGGGTTTGTCGAGCGTCTAAAGAACATGTTCAGCGAGTTTATATAAGTGTAAGTCCAGATATACTTGGACCGGCCATCCAAGCACATTGAGGGGGAGATGGAACTATATGTTAGAATTTGATTTTGAAATGGAGAGCTTGGCGCAAATAAAAGTCATCGGCGTAGGCGGCGGAGGTAGTAATGCTGTCAACCGGATGATTGAAAACGGCGTTCAGGGTGTAGAGTTTATTACGGTTAATACAGACGCCCAAGCGTTGCATATGGCCAAATCGGAGCACAAGCTGCAGATTGGGGACAAGCTAACCCGCGGTTTGGGTGCAGGCGCCAACCCTGAAGTCGGTAAGAAAGCAGCGGAGGAATCCCGTGATCTGATTTCGAATACCCTTAAAGGTGCAGACATGGTGTTTGTTACTGCAGGAATGGGTGGCGGTACCGGTACAGGTGCTGCGCCAGTTATAGCTGAAATTGCTAGAGAGTGCGGAGCCTTGACTGTGGGTGTAGTTACTCGTCCGTTCACCTTTGAAGGAAGAAAACGTTATAACCAGGCAATGCTTGGTATCGAAGCTTTGAAAGAAAAAGTCGACACGCTAATCGTCATTCCAAATGACCGTTTGCTTGAGATCGTTGATAAGAAAACACCGATGTTAGAAGCTTTCCGTGAAGCAGATAATGTTCTCCGGCAGGCTGTTCAAGGTATCTCTGATCTAATTAAGGTTCCTGGTCTAATTAACCTTGACTTTGCGGATGTGAAGACCATCATGACCGAGCGCGGTTCAGCGCTCATGGGTATTGGTATCGCAAATGGTGAGAACCGTGCGTCAGAAGCCGCACGCAAAGCCATCATGAGCCCACTCTTAGAAACGTCTATTGAAGGTGCTCGTGGCGTAATTATGAACATTACGGGAGGATCCAACCTCTCTCTATACGAAGTGAATGAAGCGGCTGAGATCGTTACATCCGCCTCTGACCCTGAAGTGAATATGATCTTTGGTGCGATTATAGATGAGGATCTGAAGGATGATATCAAAGTAACAGTAATTGCTACTGGCTTTGAACATAAACCTTCGCCTGAAACTCCAGGACGTCGTCCGGTCTCGACGAATAACGAGCCTGCGGCAGCACCGGATAAGAGCGCAGCAAATTTACGTCCTTTCGGCAATCAGAGTTCTTCTGACCAGCTCGATATTCCGACGTTCCTGCGTAATCGTACTCGGGGCAACAACGATTAATTAAAGAGAATCAAGTTAATACGAGAACACCGTATCGCTTAGCTAATTAGCTATGGCGGTACGGTGTTTTTTTTTGAAATAAAAGATCTAAAAAATTCCATGAAGAAGGAATAAATCCTCACGCGCTATAACTCGACAAAAAAACCGCAAGAATGCCCCCCAAGTTTAGACAGACTTTGAAAGCGAGACTTTCTATACTAATCATATCGTCCAAAAAACAGAGCCTGATCCAATTTGGCTAGAGGATAGATTCCGCCATTAAGCAGGTGAATGCACTGGTTGTTTATATTGACTTGATATTCGCCGCCAATCTAGTGATCGACGGAATTCTTTTGTGGCTGACAGGCTGGATGGTTAAGCTGAGAATCTCATGGTGGCGTTTAATCGTCTCAGCTCTCGTTGGCGCACTGTATGTAGTGATGATGTTTGTACCGGAGCTGTCTTTCATGTATACCTTCCTTATCAAGTTTGGATTGTCGGTAGTTATGTTATGGATTGCCTTTGGTTTTGGGAGTCTGCAAAGCTATCTTCGCACTATGGGAGCTTTCTATATTATCAATTTTGCAGCCGCAGGTGGAATTGTTGGTATTCACTATTTGCTGCAGAGCTCCAGCGACATTTGGAATGGTATTATGTTCACTGCTTCAGGAGGGCATGCCTACGGCCTAAAGATCGGCTTTTGGTTTGTCATTGCAGTATTCCCCCTGGTGTTAATCTGCTTCAAGGCAGTGCATTCTTCACGAATCAGAAGGGAGCAGCTTGAAACCTATATCGGTGAGGTGGTTGTTGAAATTGATGGTGTAAGTGTTTCCTGTCCTGGCCTGTTAGACACAGGTAATCGTCTCTGTGATCCTTTGACCCGCATACCGGTGATGGTGATGGAATCGACGCTCTGGGAGGGGCATCTGCCTGCTGCATGGAAAGGGAGACTCACTCAGGATGGTGCGGACAAACTTTTGCTAGAAACGGACGGGCAGTCGTTTGCTTGGCAGGATAGGATGCGACTAGTACCTTACAGGGGGATTAACCGAGGGGCATCATTTATGCTCGCACTGAAGCCAGACCTTGTGACGATAAAGCTCGGTGAAGATATCTTTTATAGTAAAAGAGTCTTAATTGGGCTGGATGGCGGGACACTCTCAGGAGATGGAGCCTATCGGGCGGTCATACATCCAGATTTAACTCAAAAAGAGAGCGCCACTGATGCAGCACTACCTTCCTAATCTTTAAAGCTAGCTGAACCAAACTTCTGATGGCTGAAAGCGGGAATTAAAAGCTTTATACGCTAACCGTGTACTTCTTGGAGGAGGAACAATAATGGTCAAATGGAAAATTGCTCTGCAGCTGCAATATTACCGCATGCTGTTTCTACTGGGGTTGAAGAGTCAGGAAATCTATTATATCGGCGGGAGCGAGGCTCTACCTCCACCGCTGACACGGGAAGAAGAAGAGTATCTGCTTCAGCGGCTATCCAGCGGCGATGCAGCTGTTCGTGCGATGCTGATTGAGCGTAACCTGCGCCTCGTAGTGTATATCGCTCGTAAATTTGAGAATACCGGAATCAATATTGAAGACCTGGTTTCGATAGGGGCTATCGGATTAATTAAGGCGGTTAACACTTTTGATCCCGAGAAAAAAATAAAACTAGCAACTTATGCATCACGTTGCATAGAGAATGAAATTTTGATGTATCTGCGGCGTAATAGCAAGACACGGAGTGAGGTTTCTTTTGATGAGCCTCTTAATATCGATTGGGATGGTAATGAATTGCTGCTCTCAGACGTATTAGGAACGGAAAATGATACCATTTATCGGAACATTGAAGAACAGGTCGATCGCAAGCTGCTGCAAAAGGCGCTGGAAAAGCTGAGTGAACGGGAAAGACTCATTATGGAGCTGCGTTTCGGACTGCGTGGGGGCGAAGAAAAGACGCAAAAAGATGTGGCGGATCTGCTCGGAATTTCCCAATCTTACATTTCTCGTCTGGAGAAACGAATTATTAAGCGGCTGCGTAAGGAGTTTAACAAGATGGTATAAGGTGAAATTAGCAAGGAATAAAATGGCCAACCCGGGAGATAATGTACAGTAATGTTTCTCCTTGGGAGGTAAATCATCATGACCCGTAATAAAGTCGAGATTTGCGGTGTGGATACTGCTAAGCTGCCTGTTCTAACGAATGTGGAAATGCGGCAACTGTTCACTTCGCTGCAGCAGCAGGGCGAGCGATCCGCCAGAGAGAAATTGGTAAATGGTAATCTTAGGCTTGTTCTAAGTGTTATCCAGAGGTTCAATAATAGGGGGGAATTTGTTGACGATTTGTTCCAGGTAGGCTGCATCGGTCTGATGAAAGCCATCGATAATTTCGATTTATCACAAAACGTTAAGTTCTCCACATATGCGGTTCCGATGATTATTGGTGAGATCCGCCGTTACTTGCGTGATAACAACCCGATTCGAGTATCGCGTTCACTCCGAGACATTGCTTACAAGGCGCTTCAGGTACGCGATAGTCTGACTAATCAGAATTCGCGGGAACCGACGATATTCGAAATCTCTGAAGCACTTGGTGTACCGAAGGAAGATGTAGTGTTTGCCCTTGATGCTATACAGGATCCAGTGTCCTTATTCGAACCGATCTATCATGACGGTGGCGATCCTATTTATGTAATGGACCAGATTAGCGATGATAAGAATAAGGATGTGTCGTGGATCGAAGAAATCGCCTTACGTGAAGCGATGCGTAAGTTAGGTCAAAGGGAGAAACGAATTTTATCCATGCGGTTTTTCGAAGGGAAAACACAGATGGAGGTCGCAGATGAGATTGGTATCTCACAGGCACAGGTCTCACGTCTAGAGAAATCTGCGATTCAGCAAATGCAAAAACATGTGAAGTCTTAAATTGTCTGAATGAGGAGATATCCAGAATCCGTGATAAGGATTTTGGATGATCTCCTCTTTTTATTGTTTAAGCTTAGCCTCACTTTGCAGGGATATTTCAGGCATGTGGCCAAGCTTTCATAACATATATTGGACTATAGGTCTGATTGTACAGGGGTGGTGAAATGAACGAGGATTATTTAGGATCAGCTAAAAAGATGAAAATCTCTGATTTTCAGACTAAGGACGTTATTAATATTGTGGATGGCAAACGACTAGGCCAAATCAGTGACTTAGAGCTTGATTTACGCCGAGGTGTCATCGATGCCATTGTAATTCCCGGCTACACACGGTTTATGGGTTTGTTCGGAGGAGGAACGGATCTGATTATTCCATGGCGAAATATTGTCAAAATCGGGTCTGATGTAGTGCTTGTGAAGATTGAGGAATCAAGAATGCCTCAAGGGCAGGATGAACGAGAAACGATGTATCTGGAACGAGGGGACCGAGGCGAACGGCGCACTTATTAATTAGGTGCGTTTTTTGTTTTTTATAAAAGAATTGGAGTGCATCGCATAAAAAGCTGTTAATTTGAGGTTTTAAGCTTAAGCGGCATTTTGTGGGGGTATTTACATGTGGTACACTTAGGCGGAGGTGAGGATATGGAACCGTTTGTGCAGGGGAAGGAAACACTTATGCTGCTCCATCTGGAGCCTTGGTGTGTGGAGCATAAAGAAATTACAGCAGGGTTTACAGGTAGACAGGGAGGGGCTAGCAAAAAGCCTTATGACAGCCTGAATTGTGCATTTCATGTTGGGGATGCTCCGGAAGATGTCTTAACGAATCGTAGGACGCTTGCGGAAGCTCTTGATTTCAAGCCGGAAGCTTGGACTTGTGGGGAACAAACCCATGGAGCAGAAATAGCAGTGGTAAGGGAAGCCGATCGTGGTCGGGGCCAAAAGGATAGAGCCTCGGCATTTCAGACAACCGATGGCTTGCTTACAGATGTGCCGGGTGTATTGCTTACTTCTTTTTATGCGGATTGCGTGCCTCTTTACTTTTATGATCCAGTGCACCGAGTCGTCGGTCTTGCGCATGCTGGCTGGAAGGGAACTGTGGCCCAGATTGCAGCCGCGATGGTGAGTAAAATGGAGACCGTTTACGGCAGCCATCCGCAGGATATCATTGCAGCGATCGGACCCTCCATTGGGGACTGTTGTTATGAGGTGGACGATTATGTGATGAAGCATGTCCGTCAATTGGAGGGTGATTTGAGCAAGCCGACAGAAACAGCCGATTCTGTAGGGCTATACAGAACATCTGACACAGATGAGAACAAATACATGCTAAACTTGAAAGAAATGAATCGACGCATTATGATTAAAGCAGGAATATTGCCGACTCATATCGAATGTACTTCTTGGTGTACAAGCTGTAATCAAGATTTGTTCTTTTCTTATCGTAAAGAAAATGGGGTTACAGGCAGGATGACGAGCTGGATCGGAATAAAGGAGAGTTGAAAGTTGGCTTTAACACTGCAGGAGAGAATTGCTGAAGTAGAGGAACGTGTAGCACGTGCCTGCGCGGCAAGCGGCCGGGATCGAAATGACGTCAAGGTAATTGCAGTGACGAAATATGTTTCTCTGGAAATGGTGTCCTCCGTATTGGAGGCAGGCCTAGAGCATATTGCCGAGAGTCGCTGGCAGGATGCTGAGCACAAATGGAAGGTTTTAGGGGACCAAGGGACATGGCATTTTATCGGGCATTTGCAGACCAATAAGGTTAAAGACGTTATTGGCAAGTTTCAATATATACACTCTTTAGACCGGATATCCCTGGCGCAAGAATTACACAAAAAGGCGATTGCCGCAGATCAAGAAGTGAATGTCTTTCTTCAAGTAAACATCTCTGGAGAAGATACGAAATTTGGTCTGTCGCCTGAGGCGGTACCTGGATTTTTGCGTGAAATTGCTAGTCTCGACCGTGTAAAAGTAATTGGACTAATGACGATGGCACCTTTAGAAGGTGATCCGGAGCTTACCCGCCCTGTATTTCGCGGACTTCGTGAGCTGCGCGATGAGCTCAATCAACTTGCTTTGACACCTGAGCCGATTACGGAGTTATCCATGGGAATGTCGAATGATTTTGAAGTGGCGATACAGGAAGGAGCCACCTGGGTACGCCTAGGTACGGTGTTAGTAGGCCATTAGGAGGGATCGTGATGAGCGTTATGAACCGATTTATGAGTTTTTTGGGCTTGCAGGAGGAAGAGGAAATTGTGGAGCGGGAGCGTATTTCCCAAGATGAGGATGAATATGAGCCAGCCCCTGTCGAAACCCGCAAAAATCAAAGGGGCAACGTTGTCAGTATCCATTCGCAGAAGAATGTAAAAGTTGTACTTTATGAGCCGCGTTCGTACGATGAGGCACAGGAAATTGCGGACCATCTCCGTTCTCACCGGACGGTAGTGATTAATCTTCAGCGTGTCCGTAATGATCAGGCGATGAGAATTATTGATTTTCTTAGCGGAACCGTTTATGCCCTTGGGGGAGGAATCTCTAAAATTGGGGGCAATATATTTATGTGCACGCCAGATACCGTTGAAATTCAAGGTGCCATTACAGAAATCCTAGGTGACGATCCAGACTATAACAGAATGAGGTGAATGAGCTTTGCTCCAAATTGATTACATTATTGATATGCTGTTTAATATTTATTTTTACATGATTATTTTCTACGTACTGATGTCGTGGTTACCAAATGTTCGTGAGAACTTTATCGGAGAACTGCTGAGCAAGCTTGTTGAGCCGTATTTGACACCATTTCGTCGGTTTATTCCGCCACTCTTTGGTACGCTTGATATTTCCCCGATCATAGCACTGCTTGTCTTGGAATTTGCGGCAGGTGGACTCAAATCCATTTTGCACTTAATTTTTTAGGCAGAAGTGATGAAGACAGAAGTTTACGGGCATTTTCATCCCGATGAAAGACAATTTGTGGACAAGGCTTGGGAATGGGTTACCCATGCTGGAGAATATCATGAGACGAAACTGACCGAATTTCTAGATCCGCGCCAAGGATTTATTCTGCAAAGTCTCGTCAATCGGCATCCAGATGTTATCGTCAGATGGGAAGGCGGCCACCCTGAGGCAGAGCGGAAGCGAGCACTCATTGCGCCTGATTATCGTGATCTGGAACATGAGGACATGGAGCTGAAGGTTCTTGCGATAACCTCTGGGGAGCAAAAGTTTCTGGCGCTAGAGCATGGGGACTACATGGGCTCTATTCTGGGTGTTGGAGTAAAACGTGGCAAAATCGGTGATATTCATGTTCTGGACGATGGCTGTCATGTGGTAGTAGCTGCTGATATTGCAGATTATTTAGCCATGAATTTAACTGGAGTTCATCGAATACAGGTGAGCACGGAGGTATTGCCACTTTCTGCCTTGCGTAATAGTGAGGTGAAGCTGGAAATGATGGATTTGACTGTAGCGTCCCTACGATTGGATGGCATTGCCGCAGATGTAACACGGCTTAGCCGAAGCAAAATTCTTGCTCCCATCAAGGCTGGACGCGTTCGGGTAAATTGGAAAGTGGAAGAAGACCCTTCCTGCGGACTTAAAGATGGTGACATGGTATCTATTCAAGGATTTGGTCGATTCAAGGTTCTAGAGGTCGGTAGTTTGACGAAAAAGGGCCGATACCGTGTTCAGGTTGGTAAATTTGTGTGAATCCCTTGCAGGAATCCGTCTTTACTTGTCGAAATTGATTATTTCGAGGGAATCAAACATTTTTAAAGCAGGACGCCGATATTTTATAGAAGAGGCGAACCATGAATGGCAGTTGGAGCGTTGATATAATCCTCTGCCTTTACTTGAAGTACAGTCTTGCTTCTTTGTCTGCTGCGCAGGGTTGGTTCAGAGACTTAGAAGGTCCGAAATTTCTAGGAGGTGCACAGCATGCCATTAACACCGCTCGATATACATAACAAGGAGTTCTCTCGGAGACTTCGCGGTTATGATGAGGACGAGGTCAACGAATTTCTGGATCAAGTCATTAAGGATTACGAAAGTGTCATCCGTGAGAACAAAGAGCTGCAGAATCAGCTTTTGTCCATTCAAGAGCGTTTAGATCATTTTGTGAATATTGAAGAGAGTTTATCGAAAACGATCTTAGTCGCTCAGGAAGCGGCGGATGATGTGAAGAACAACTCCAAGAAGGAATCGCAGCTCATTATCAAGGAAGCGGAAAAGAACGCGGATCGGATTATTAACGAAGCGTTATCCAAATCCCGTAAGGTTGCTATTGAGACTGAAGAATTGCGCAAGCAAGCTTCGATCTATCGCACTCGTTTTCGCACATTGGTGGAAGCACAGCTTGAGCTGTTGTCTCAGGATGACTGGAATGCCTTGGAGAGTCGTGAGGCAAGCGAGAGCGTAACTTTTAAGGATGATGTTCTACATCGTATCTGATGCATTATGACGATTGAATGCTGATTTGGTGTGTGATTAGGCCAGATCTGGGGCTTAATGGTCTTCGATCAGATTAGAGGGAATTCCCTCTAATTTATAATTTCATGCTAAATCGGCTAAATAGAGGGAGTTATTCCCTCTATTTTTATTTTCCGCTAAAATCGATCATAATAAAGTATTCAGCCTACACTGGTATACTCCTAATTGCGGATTTCGCTAGCGGTTGTTGACATTTAGACTTAAAAAGTCTATAAATAGAACATATCTGTATAATGTTTATATGTATTCGATGACGGGACAAGTACGACAAGGTAACGTTCTCCAGAGAGTCGGCGATTGCTGAGAGCCGATTGTTCGAACCCTGCCGGAAGATCTTCCCCTAGAAGTTAAGCTGAAGCGTTGATCGTGCGTAAGCTTAGCCGTCTGCCGGACGTTACACCGGACCTGTGCATGAGATTTACGCACAGGACTGAGATTGTGCTGAATACATTCCCCTTAAGGATGTGCTCATGCGCAGAATTAGGGTGGTATCGCGAGCGTTGTCTCGCCCCTTTGGGGGTGGGATGACGCTTATTTTGTTGTTCCGGGGTGGCCATCCCCCTAAATCCCCCTTTCTAAGGGGGATTTAGGGGGATGCCGCCCTCTGGACACCGGCAATGTAAAGCCTCGTGCATATAGGTACGGTGGTGGAAGCGAACGGACTCATGTGGCTGAAGGAGCGGCCCTTCTTAGGCTCCCCTGGCGGGTTAGCCTGCGGGGCCTTCACTGCTAGAGCAGACCGGCGTTTCACTCGCCGCTCCATGTGGCACCCCGAGCCAGTGCTGCCCTACGGGATCGCGGCTCGGATGCCTGAGATAAAGCGTGCCGCTTACGGCTTTACAGACTAAACCATGAAAGGATTGACCATCACATGCAAAAAGTAGATGTCAAAGAAAAAGCGCGGGCAAGAGATGTCCGCATACTGAAGAAATGGAGCGACGAAAATACGTTCCGTAAATCCATGGAGAATCGTGAAGGACGTCCGAACTATGTATTTTACGAAGGTCCTCCTACAGCCAATGGTGCTCCGCATATCGGGCACGTGCTGGGCCGTGTAATCAAGGATTTCATCGGTCGTTACCAAACGATGAAAGGCTACCGCGTGGTTCGTAAAGCCGGCTGGGATACACATGGTCTGCCAGTAGAACTAGGTGTACAAAAGAAGCTTGGTATCTCCGGCAAACAAGAGATCGAGGAATATGGCGTAGAAAAATTCATTCAGGAATGTAAAGACAGCGTCTTTGGTTATGAGAAGCAATGGCGCGAGTTTACTGAGGGTATCGGATACTGGACGGATCTGGATAATCCTTACGTAACTTTGGATAACACGTATATCGAGAGCGTGTGGAACATCTTGGCTACTGTGCATGACAAAGGATTGCTCTACCGCGGACACCGCGTTAGTCCTTACTGCCCTAGCTGCCAGACTACCCTAAGCTCCCATGAAGTAGCCCAAGGCTACAAGACCGTCAAGGATCTCAGTGCGACTGCAAAGTTCAAACTGGATGACAGTGGAGACTACGTACTAGCTTGGACGACTACACCTTGGACGCTGCCAGCGCATATGGCATTAGCCATGAACCCTGACATGGACTATGTACGTGTACAACAAGAAGATGGTATCTACATTGTTGCCAAAAATTTGGTGGAGGAAGTAATGAAAGGCGAGCACACAGTCCTTTCTACACATAAAGGTTCCGAGTTTATCGGCAAAACTTACGCTCCTCCATTCGGATACATCAAGGCAGAGAAAAGCAATGTCATCGTAGGTGCTTCCTTCGTTACAGATTCCAGTGGTACAGGGATTGTTCACATGGCACCAGCGCATGGCGAAGATGACTACAAGACTTGCCGCGAGAACGGCATCAGCTTCGTGAACGTGGTTGATAACTCCGGTAAGTATACGGATGTAGTGTCTGATTTTGCTGGACGCTTCGTGAAGGATTGCGATTTGGATATCGTTAAAGCTTTGTCTGAAAAAGGACTGCTTTACGGCAAAGAAAAATACGAGCACAGCTATCCGTTCTGCTGGCGTTGTGATACACCACTCTTGTACTACGCAACAGACAGCTGGTTCATCAACACTACAGCGATCAAAGATCAGCTGATTGCTAATAACAACAGCGTAGATTGGTATCCTGAGCATGTACGTGAAGGCCGTTTCGGGAAGTTCCTGGATGAACTGGTGGACTGGAATATCAGCCGTAATCGTTACTGGGGGACACCGCTTAATGTTTGGGTATGTCAAGAAACGGGCAAAGAGTTCGCTCCACACAGCATTGAAGAACTGAGAGCGATGGCGATTGGCGATGTACCTGAGGATATCGAGCTGCATAAGCCTTTTGTAGATAAGATCAAGCTGCGCAGTCCTTTCAGCGAAGGTGCAGAGATGGTTCGCACACCGGAGGTTATCGATGTTTGGTTCGATAGTGGTTCGATGCCATTTGCGCAAAGTCATTATCCATTTGAGAACGAGGATAAGCTGAATGATCAATATCCAGCAGATATGATCTGTGAAGGGATCGACCAGACACGTGGATGGTTCTATAGCTTACTAGCTGTATCTACCTTGTTTAAAGGTAAAGCTCCATATAAAGCTGTTATTGCTCACGGTCATATCCTTGATGAGAATGGTCAAAAAATGTCCAAATCAAAAGGCAATGTTATTGATCCTTGGGATATCATGAACGATTACGGCACGGATGCTTTCCGTTGGGCAATTCTGTCCGATAGTGCACCGTGGAATAACAAACGTTTCTCTCGTGGTCTTGTAGGGGAAACCAAATCCAAAGTTGTAGATACACTGGTGAATACGCATGCGTTCTTGACGCTTTATGCAGGCATCGATGGTTATGATCCTGCCGATCATCCTTTTAAAGTATCGGAACATAAGCTGGACCGCTGGATTTTGTCCCGTCTGAACAGCTTGATTCTTTTGGTAGACAAAGGACTTGCGGTAAATGATTTCGTGAACACATCCAAAGGTATTGAGAACTTTATAGATGAGCTGAGCAACTGGTATATCCGTCGTTCCCGTGACCGTTTCTGGGGTAGTGGTCTAGGTGAAGATAAGCTGGATGCTTACCGTACACTGACTCATGTGCTTTTAAAGACAGCGTCTTTGATGGCTCCATTTACACCGATGTTGTCTGAAGATATCTTTACGAACCTTGGCGGCGGAGAAAGTGTGCATTTAGCAGATTATCCGGTTGCTGATGAGAGCTTGATCGATAAAGAGCTGGAAGAGGATATGGAAAGTGCGAGACAAATCGTTGAGCTGGCGCGTAATGTGCGTAACGAAACAGGCATTAAGAATCGTCAACCGCTGTCTGAGCTGATCGTTTCGATGAACCGCGACTTTTATTTGGCTGAGTATGAAGAGATCATTAAAGACGAGATCAACATCAAGAACATCGTGCTAGAGACTAGCGACAGTGGATTTGTTGACTTCACACTCAAGCTGAATCTTAAAGTTGCGGGTAAAAAATACGGTAAAAACGTCGGCTTCCTGCAAGGCTTCCTGAAAGCTTTGGATAGTGACTCCACCCGCAAAGCGGTGCAAGACGGCTCAATCGCGATTGCGACACCAGAGGGAGAAGAGCTGGTGATCACTTCTGATGAGCTACTCGTTGAAAAAGAAGCTAAAGCAGGTTTCGCCGCAGCTTCCGGATATGGAATTACGGTTGCGCTCAATACTGAAATCACACCTGAGCTTGAACAAGAAGGCTGGGTTCGTGAGATCATTCGTGCGGTTCAAGATTACCGTAAACGTTTGGATCTGCCGATCGAGAAACGGATCGCACTCACGCTGAATGTAGACGATGAGCTTAAAGCAGCAGTTACAGCCTTTGAGAATGTATTGCGAGACAATGTACTTGTAACTACGGTTGATTTTGGCGGAGAACATGCTTTTGAATCGGTAGATGTCGGTGGTAAATCCATCGGTATCCATATTGGAGCGTAAATCTGCATTACCTGTCCCAAAACAGCATATACTAGCGGCACAAGTGTAAACAGAGAACTTCTGTTTATGCGGGAAATATAGTCTTTATATTTCGCCCGCAAAAATAACGAGCCCCGTGCTCAAGGAGATTCATTCTCTTTGACCGGGCTCGTTTACTTTGTGGCGAATATAGACGTATGAGAGGAGCTGTGGCTGTGGAGGATCAGAAGAACAGAATCTCCGTCAAGACATCCGACAACAAGAACAGCCCAGATAAGGGAGCGGAGAAAAAGGTTATTCCTGAGGAAAACCCTGAGCGTTTAACAGCAGATCATCGTAATCCAGAAGATATTCCACTGGAAGAAAAAATGAATACGATGTATCGATTAACCTTTGAATGGGCTAATATATTGGAGAAATCACGAATTTATCAATATACAGAGCTGTTACATTCACCTTGGACTTTAATTTGGAAAAATATCTTATATGGAACGGCTCGTGGCGTTGGGATCGCGCTAGGCTTTACTTTTTTTGCAGCAACGATCATTTATGTCCTTCAGGGGCTTGGAGCCTTGAATCTGCCGATCATCGGAGATTATATTGCGGATATTGTACGAATTGTACAGCGTCAGCTGGAATTCAAATAGCTTTTAAAGTGGTCTTTACTCCGTTGTAGGGTGATTAGGGTTCGGTCTATTTTCTTAGGTGGATTTACCCAGCCTTGGGCTTCTACGTTTCTCCTCAGTCCGTATCTTTCGTTCTTTAATCTTTGGAGAGGGCTGCACTGCTTTTTTTTCTTGTGTATGATACGCAAACCTCTCATTAATAATAAATATCGTCTATCATCTTCATGACTGAGTTTCTGTACATTTTTAAAATACTCCTGATTCACTTACGTTACACTCCTTGTATGTCGATTTCAGCATCCGTTAGATCAGTTTACCAGCTGAATCTGAACATTTTCTTAACAAAATGACATAGAGCAGAAAAAATAAAAAAACAGCGGGCCATTCCATCATGATACTGGAACCGCGCGCTGTTCATTTTCTTGTAGCGACAATGCTTTTACTCCTCGCCTTCGAGTGGATCAAGCATGAAACTTCCCTCGTCGCTATCCTTATAACGCTCGTAGCTACGTCCCGGCACTACCATTAAATGATTACCTGTAATATCGGTAGCGATAAAGTTCTCCCAAGGCTCCACACAGCCTTCCAGCTCATCCGCTTCAATTTCCATATCATTATAGGAGTCAATGTTATTGCCCTCCGCCATAGCGGGGGAATTGGAGCTGCCATAGCTTTCTACAATCTGCCAGGCATCCTCACCATCAAAGCCATTTTGATCCTCTCGTTCATCGAGACTAGTCCGCCCAAATGGAGGAGATAAAAATTCTTCTTCAATGGGCCGAGTAAAGGGTGCATTTTGACGTGGGGCGTGCTCTTTAGAATAAAGTGTGGAGGGAATGGCGGATAGACGCTCAAAAGGGATCGGTTGACCGCTAGCCTTACATATCCCATAGGTGCCTTCATCCATAGCGTTGAGAGCAGCTTCAATATCATCCAGCTCATGCTCGTCCCGCTCTAGCAGTGAAATATCCATGGAGCGGTTATACAAATCGGTGGCTGCATCTCCTGGATGGTTGTCATTCTCGGAAAGTTCTCCGGTGCCATCCCGCATGGATTCCTGTAAGCCGTAATTTTCATTATTCTGAAGCCTGTGCTGAATAGTATCACGGTCTTTTTCTAATCGGGCGCGCAGCTCTGAGAGCTGCTGTACTGTCAGGTGCGTCATGATGAGTAAGCTCCTTTCTGTACTTTTTCTAAGAATCCTTCCGACTAACCGATTTGCACCGGATGGTTCTTTGTTAGGTTGACCTGAGAGGCGTTATTTTAGCGATGGAAAATAGTCCCCAAGATTAAGCGCCCGAGAGGTGTCACGCAATAGACGATCTTCTAAGGGCTGTGCTACAATATACAAGTCTTATAACAGTATTCGTACCGCATTTGGCGGGAAAAATAAGAACGGAGTGACAACTTCTGTGGTGTACTATTTGATTGCTCTTATTGTATTTTTGGTGGATCAGGGAACGAAGTATCTCATTGCCACACGTCTGGAGCTCGGGGAACAGATTCCGGTCATCGGGAATTTTTTCCTAATTACCTCACATCGTAATCGCGGAGCTGCTTTTGGGATCCTACAAGGTCAGCAATGGTTCTTCTTTTTAGTTACGGTTGTAGTGGTTGCAGGTATCGTTTGGTACTTGAACAAAACTAGACATTCGCGGAAGATGCTGTCGGTTGCCCTTGGACTTGTTCTGGGTGGAGCGATAGGTAACTTCCTCGACCGGATGATTAGTGGTGAGGTTGTTGATTTCCTTCTGTTTAATTTTGGAAGCTATAGCTTCCCGATTTTTAACGTTGCAGATTCGTGTATCGTCATTGGGGTTGGTTTAATTCTTTTGGACTCCTTCCGCGATCTTAAGAACGGTGAAGAAATTACGGAAATTAAAGAAGTAAAAGAAGCAAAGGAAGTAAGGGAAGGGAATGAATGATTTGAATAAAGACGTCAATCACCAAGCGGCAACTACGAGCGAAGAAGAGAGGGACGTCACGGAGTGGACTGTTTCGGCGGAGAACGCGAAGGAGCGTATCGATAAATATATTACGGAATCTTGGGAAGAGGATGTTTCACGTTCTCAGGTGCAGCTGTGGATCAGTGGTGGCCATGTTACGGTTAATGGAGCACCCGTGAAAGCTAATTATAAGCTCTCAGAAGGCGATGTAGTTTCCATCATCGTTCCTGAAGCAGAAGTGACCGATTTGATTCCGGAGAATATCCCCCTTGATGTTGTCTACGAGGACAGCGATGTCATTGTGATTAATAAACCGCGTGGTATGGTTGTGCATCCGGCTGCCGGGCATCCGTCTGGCACCTTGGTAAATGCACTGATGTATCATTGTAAGGATCTATCCGGTATTAATGGTGAGATTCGTCCAGGTATTGTACATCGTATTGATAAGGATACCTCTGGTCTTATTATGGTGGCTAAAAATGATGCCAGTCACGCGTCGCTCGCAGCACAGCTTAAAGAGCACAGTGTAACACGCCGCTATATAGCTGTTGTACACGGCAACTTGTCGCATGACAAAGGTACGGTTGATGCACCGATCGGTAGAGATCCACATGATCGCAAGCTATACACTGTCACGGAAAAGAACAGTAAGAAATCTGTGACCCATTTTACGGTGATGGAGCGCTTTGGTGAATGTACTCTACTGGAGCTGCAACTGGAGACTGGCCGCACGCATCAGATCAGGGTGCATATGAAATTCATTGGTCATCCGCTTGTAGGTGATCCGGTTTATGGACGCAGCAAAGGAACAGCTATGAATGGACAGGCGTTACATGCAGCGGTGCTTGGATTTATTCATCCTACATCAGGTGAATATAAAGAATTCAGCAGACCTATTCCGGAAGACATGGAAGAAGTTCTGTTCACATTGCGCAGCAGATAAGTACAAATGAAGTGATAATTAGTCTATGGAATTGAACTCTGCTTTCCATCATATTTAATAACATAAGGATAAAGAGAAGGTTATGCCTTATTCTTTATCCTTATTTTTATAACTGAAACGGATCTCTAGAAACATAAGCCATCCAAGGGACGGCGAAGCCGTTTCTTCTAAAATGAGAATAGATAGCCAGGAGATGAGATGAAAGTATGAGTATTGAACAATACCAAGACAGCTTCATTCAGACTAATTTTGCAGACCGCATCGGCGGTGCGAACTACGGCAAGGACACTTCGATTTATAAATTTGAGAAGATCAAACGTGCGAAAGCATCCGCAAAACGGGATTTTCCTGATATTGAATTGATCGATATGGGCGTAGGAGAGCCAGACGAGATGGCTGATGCAGGTATCGTGGCTAAGCTGGCGGAAGAAGCAGCTAAGGAAGAAAATCGTGGTTATGCGGACAATGGAATTGCTGAGTTTAAGACAGCTGCAGCTGATTATTTGCGGGAAGTATTCCGTGTTGAAGGCATTGATCCCGTTACGGAGGTAGTTCATTCTATCGGATCTAAGCCTGCGCTGGCGATGTTGCCTTCTTGCTTCATCAATCCTGGGGATATTACGATCATGACGGTGCCGGGTTATCCAGTGCTGGGTACACATACTAAATACTTGGGTGGACAAGTGTTTACGGTAGAGCTGAAGAAGGAGAATAAATTCCTTCCAGATTTGAACGAAATTCCGGAAGAGGTTGCTCATAAAGCTAAGCTTCTTTACTTGAACTATCCAAACAATCCGACGGGCGCTAGTGCGACGCCTGAGTTTTTTGCTGAGGTCGTTGCATGGGCTAAAAAATATGATGTAGTCGTAATTCATGACGCACCATATGCTGCTTTGACCTATGACGGTTTGAAGCCACTTAGCTTCCTCTCTGTGCCAGGTGCCAAGGACGTAGGGGTGGAACTGCATTCCTTGTCCAAGTCCTACAATATGACGGGCTGGAGAATCGGCTTTGTTGCCGGAAATCCATTAGTGGTAAAAGCCTTCAGTGATGTGAAGGACAATAACGATTCTGGTCAATTTATCGCGATTCAAAAAGCTGCTGCTTACGGTCTTGCGCATCCAGAGATTACAGAAGCAATTGCTGCCAAGTATTCTCGTCGTCACAACCTGTTGGTGGATGCACTGAACAGCCTCGGCTTCCAAGCTGAGAAACCAAAGGGTTCCTTCTTCCTTTATGTGGCTGCACCGAAGGGTGTCAAGGGTGGCCGCCGTTTCGAATCCGGTGAGGATTTCTCGCAATTCCTGATCCGTGAGAAGCTAATCTCTACCGTGCCTTGGGATGATGCAGGTCCATTTGTACGTTTCTCTGTTACCTTCATTGCTAAAGGGGAAGAGGAAGAAAGACGTGTCATCTCTGAGATCCAAAGACGCTTAAGCGATGTGGAGTTTGAATTTTAATCATTAGTTAGACATTGAAGCTGCCTAGGGGAAACCTTGGGTGGCTTTTCTTTATGTAGTGGCTAGTCTACTGTGGATTAGACTACTGTAGAATAGAGCTACTGTAAGATAGGGAATTCTTCCCTCTAATTTTGTGTTTTAGCTTCAATCCGCTAGATTATTGGGAATTTCCCCCTCTATTTCAGCATATTTGGTTGTATTCAAGGAAATCCTTCAATTTATAGGGAGGAATTCCGCATAACCTGATCATAATGACTATTGTTGCCTAATTATAGGGAGGTTTTCCCTATAATACCGCCTTCCTTTTGTTGTTAATAGAAGCAGGCTTGGAAAGTGTTGTAGTTTAGGCAGATAAAGTTGACATGCCGTGTTTGTTCTGTCATAATTCTCATTAAATGAATAGCGCCTTTAATTCAGTCCTGTGAGGCTGGCAAGGTAACGTGAATCGAGGTTCGCGACTCTTAGAAAGGTACCCGTGTGTATACACCGGACTGTCTTTTTATGCGCGCGGCCACCATCTTCTTCATCTGCGGATTTCACTCCTTGCCTGTTATAGGCAAGGAGTTTTTTGATTTCCAGGAACTTGAACAGGCGAAACAAGTGGAGGGTGACAAGATTATGGTTACTGAGAAAAATGTAATTATGGACGAAACGGCGATCCGCCGGGCATTATCGCGTATTGCTCATGAGATTTTGGAGAAGAACAAAGGGATTGAGAATTGTCTGCTGGTCGGTATCCGGACACGAGGCGTATACCTGGCAAAGCGCATCGCTGAGCGGATCAAGGAAATTGAGGGCGTTGAGATTCCTTACGGCGAGCTCGACATCACGCATTATCGGGATGACCGCGAAGTAGGAGGCAGTGAAGCGGTAGTGAAGAGTAACGTCATTATTACTTCCGGCAGTGATGGCATCCATGATAAGAAGGTCATTTTGTTCGACGATGTGCTTTACACCGGACGCACCATCCGCGCAGCGATGGACGCTTTGATGGATTGTGGACGCCCACGAATGATTCAACTGGCAGTACTTGCCGACCGTGGACACCGCGAGCTGCCGATCAGACCAGACTACATCGGTAAGAATGTACCTACCTCAAAGCATGAGCAGATTGAAGTGGCGCTGAAGGAATACGACGGCAAAGACGAGGTCTACATTATTTCAAACCGGGAGGAACGATAACATCATGACACTTACCAAGGTAAAGGAACGTAGTCTGCTGGGAATTAAAGAGCTTGACCGGTCGGAAATTACTGGGCTGCTGGACAGAACAGCTTATTGGGACAATCAAAGTGCAAAGCTAACCCCCATTTTGAACTCGCATTTTATTTCTAACATGTTCTTTGAGAACAGCACACGCACACGTTTCTCCTTTGAAATGGCAGAGAAACGACTGGGTGCACAAGTACTGAATTTTACGGCTGCAGCTTCTAGTGTAGAAAAAGGGGAGTCGATCTACGATACAGTACGCACACTGGAATCGATGGGGATCGATGCCGGAGTTGTGCGTTTGAAGCCTGCAGGTGTGCTGCAGCAGTTAGCTGAGAAGGTGTCCATACCGCTTATTAACGCGGGTGACGGCAACAATGAACATCCAACACAAGCGCTGCTTGATCTTTACACCATGACCAAAACGTTTGGAGATTTAAAGGGCCTCACGGTTTCAATTATCGGGGACATCATGCATAGCCGGGTAGCACGTTCCAATCTATGGGGACTTACAAAGCTAGGAGCTAAAGTGCAATTCTGCGCACCGGAGAATATGAAGGCTCCTGAGCTTATGGAATACGCACCTTATGTAACCATAGAGGAAGCTCTTAAAGCAGATGTGGTCATGATGCTTCGTGTGCAGCTGGAACGCCATTCTTCTGGCATCATACTTTCCGCGGAAGATTACCGCAGACAGTACGGTTTAACGGAAGAACGCGCAGCTAAGCTCGCAAAAGATACGATCATTATGCACCCAGCTCCGGTTAACCGGAATGTCGAGATTGATGATGCAGTTGTAGAGTGCAGTCAATCAAGGATTTTCCCGCAAATGTCTAATGGAGTTCCGGTTCGGATGGCGGTTCTCGAAAGAGCTTTACTATAAAGATCAAAGAATGATGATGAATAAGGACTAATAAATATACACAAACATGAATTTTTATTATATAATAATGAGAGGGCTCACAGCCGGGAACTGTGGGTAAAGGTAGAATCATGACAGTGATTATTAGAAACGCCAGCGTATTGAATAAGGAAGGCTTGTTAGAGCGGAAACATATTGTACTTGAAGAAGGTGTTATCTCGGCCTTCATCGATGGAAATGAAGCTGCTCCAGAAGCTGGAGAGATCATTGATGCTGAAGGCAAACTGCTCATTCCAGGACTCATTGATATGCATGTGCACTTACGCGAACCGGGATTTGAACACAAGGAAACCGTGGAAACCGGAAGTCGTTCGGCTGCCAAAGGCGGATTTACAACCATCGCTTGTATGCCTAATACCCGTCCAGTAACAGATACCCCGGAAATCGTACAATTTGTGAAAGACAAAGCGCGTGAAGCAGGACTCGTAAAAGTACTTCCTTATGCAGCCATTACGAAAAATGAGCTTGGACGTGAGCTGACTGATTTTGCAGCGCTTAAAGAAGCTGGAGCGATTGGTTATACCGACGACGGCGTGGGCGTGCAAAGTGCTCAAATGATGAAAGATGCTATGAACATCGCCGCAGCATTGGATATGCCAGTCATTGCTCACTGTGAGGATAATTCACTGGTTGAAGGCTGCTGTGTAGCCGAGGGTGAGTTCGCAAGAAAGCATGGCCTGAAAGGAATTCCAAATGAGTCGGAAGCGATCCATGTTGGACGCGATATTTTGCTGGCTGAAGCAACAGGCGTTCATTACCATGTATGCCATGTAAGTACTGAACAATCGGTACGCCTGATACGCCAAGCGAAAGAAATCGGCATTAAAGTGACTGCTGAGGTGTGTCCGCATCACTTGCTGCTGTCTGAAGAAGATATTCCAGGCCTTGATGCCAATTGGAAAATGAACCCGCCGCTTCGCTCCCGCCGCGATGTTGAGGCATGTATCGAAGGTTTGCTAGACGGCACACTAGATATGATTGTTACTGACCATGCGCCGCATAGTGAAGAAGAGAAGGCTAAAGGCATGCAGCTTGCACCTTTTGGTATCGTTGGATTCGAAACAGCCTTCCCACTACTATACACAGCGTTTGTAGCAACGGGGAAATGGGATTTATCCTTACTGGTACAAAGAATGACAGCTGATCCTGCACGGGTATTCAGACTGAACACCGGTGTGATGGATATCGGAGCTCCTGCAGATTTGACACTGATTGATTTGGAGCAGGAGAAAGAAGTAGACCCAGGATCTTTCGCAAGTAAAGGACGGAATACTCCTTTTGGTGGCTGGAAGCTTAAGGGCTGGCCAGTAATGACATGGGTAGACGGCAAAGCCGTATGGACTGAGAAAAACTAGCGGACTGGTGGGGCGGAGTTGCTGATCTTTACGGAGCAGTGATTGTGTACACGTTCACTCCGGAAGGCTTGTAAGGCATAAGCATTAGACTACAGAAACAAGAAGGAGTGGAATGGAATGCAGGCGAGATTGCTGCTGCAAGACGGAACTTTATTTACAGGTACCGCATTTGGCGCTGAGGGCGAAAAGACAGGCGAGGTTGTTTTTAATACAGGAATTACAGGATATCAAGAGGTGCTGTCTGACCCTTCATATTGCGGACAAATCGTTACAATGACTTACCCATTGATCGGGAACTACGGGATTACTCGGGATGATTTTGAATCTGTTCGACCTTTCGTACACGGCTTTGTAGTGCGTCGTCATGAAGAAGTACCTAGTAACTGGCGTGCTGAATATAGTGTGGACGATCTGCTAAAGGAATACGATATTCCAGGGATCAGCGAGATTGATACTCGGATGTTGACTCGGATTATTCGCCACTACGGAACAATGAAAGCCATCCTAACCACCTCTAACAAACGTGTAGAGGAACTGATGGAAATGATGGGAAATACTACGATTGAGGAATTGCGCAATCAGGTAGCTCGTACATCAACTGCAAGTTCGTACAGCAGCCCGGGCAACAAAGAAAGAATTGTACTTGTGGATTACGGTGCGAAGGCTGGTATCCTGCGTGAGCTTAACGAACGTGGTTGTGATGTTGTTGTAGTGCCACATGATGTAAAAGCGGAAGAAGTTCGCCGTCTGAACCCGGATGGTATCCTGCTGTCCAATGGCCCTGGGGACCCGAAAGATGTGCCTCACGCTGTTAAGACCATTTCTGAATTGCTTGGCGAATATCCGATCTTCGGCATCTGCTTAGGTCATCAGTTGTTTGCACTGGCTTGTGGAGCGGACACAGAGAAGCTGAAATTCGGTCACCGCGGTGGCAATCACCCTGTGAAGGAACTGGAAAGTGGACGCTGCTTCATCACTTCTCAGAACCATGGTTATACCGTAAATGAGGAATCTGTGAAGAACACTGAACTAGAAGTTACTCACATTAATAATAATGATAAGACGGTTGAAGGAATTAAACATACTCGTTACCCAGCATTTTCGGTGCAATATCATCCAGAAGCAGCGCCAGGACCACATGACAGCAGCTACTTATTCGATCGCTTCCTTCAATTGATTGCAGATCATAAAGCAAAGACACCTGTTATTTCACGTCAGGCACAACTTGCGGCAAACGCCAGAATCACGGCGCCAAAAACTAACTTACAGCTTGAAGCCGTGAAAGGAGCTCTATAACATGCCAAAGAACGATAAGCTTAAAAAAATACTAGTGATCGGTTCCGGACCGATCGTCATCGGTCAAGCAGCGGAGTTTGACTACGCAGGAACTCAGGCTTGCCAAGCCCTTAAAGAAGAAGGCGTGGAAGTCGTACTGATTAACAGCAATCCAGCAACAATTATGACTGATACAAATATTGCTGATAAAGTGTACATCGAGCCTATTACGCTTGAATTCGTAACTGCGATTATTCGCCAAGAGCGTCCCGATGGATTGCTTCCAACGCTAGGTGGTCAAACCGGCCTAAATATGGCTGTAGAATTGGCTCGTGCAGGTGTACTTGAGCAAGAGAATGTTAAGCTTCTCGGTACACAGCTTGATTCCATTGAGAAAGCAGAGGATCGCGATTTGTTCCGTGACCTAATGCGTGAATTGGAACAACCTGTACCGGATAGCACCATCATCACTACTGTAGATGAAGCAATGAATTTCGCTGAAGAGATTGGTTTCCCTCTGATTGTACGTCCAGCTTATACACTTGGCGGCACAGGCGGCGGGATCTGCGATAACGCAGAAGAACTGCGTGAAACCGTCAAAGCAGGTATTCGTTATAGCCCGATCGGACAATGTCTAGTGGAGAAAAGTATTGCCGGCATGAAGGAAGTTGAATACGAGGTTATGCGGGATGCTAATGACAACTGTATCGTTGTCTGCAACATGGAAAACTTTGATCCTGTAGGCGTACATACAGGTGACAGTATTGTTGTGGCACCTAGCCAAACGCTGTCAGATCGCGAATACCAAATGCTGCGTACAGCTTCGCTCAAAATCATTCGCGCCCTGAATATTGAGGGTGGATGTAACGTACAATTCGCACTTGATCCACAAAGTTATCAGTACTATGTAATCGAAGTAAACCCGCGTGTCAGCCGTTCCTCAGCTTTGGCTTCCAAAGCAACTGGATATCCAATTGCCAAAATGGCTGCTAAAATCGCAATGGGCTACACGCTGGATGAAATCGTCAATCCGGTTACCGGACAGACTTATGCATGCTTCGAACCTACACTTGACTATATCGTAAGTAAAATTCCACGTTGGCCTTTCGACAAGTTCATTCATGCGAACCGTAAGCTTGGTACGCAGATGAAGGCAACTGGTGAAGTAATGGCAATCGGCCGTACTTTTGAAGAGTCCATTCATAAAGCAATTCGTTCCTTGGAGATTGGTGTTCATCGTTTCCGTCTGCCAGGTGCAGAAGCATTGGAAGAGAATGTGCTGCGTGAACGTCTTGCGAAGCCTGATGACGAGCGTCTGTTCCTGGTTGCTGAAGCTTTCCGTCGTGGCTATGAGCTGCAAGAAATTCAGGATATTACGAACGTGGACTGGTGGTTCCTCTCCAAAATTGAAGGTTTGATTAACTTTGAAGATGTGATTCGCGGAGAAGAAACCTTGTCAGCGGAAACGCTATACCAAGCGAAACGCAAAGGCTTTACAGACCGTGCGATTGCTGAGATTCGTGCAGAAGGACAAGCGGACGGCAAGTATACTAAAGAAGCAGATGTGCGCGCGCTACGTTTGGAGCAAGGATTAACACCTGTGTTCAAGATGGTAGATACCTGTGCGGCTGAGTTTGAAGCTTCTACACCTTACTATTACTCGACTTATGAGACTGAGAATGAGGTCATTCATTCTGATAAGCAAAAAGTTATCGTGCTGGGATCTGGTCCAATTCGGATCGGTCAAGGGATTGAGTTCGATTATTCCACAGTGCATGCGGTATGGGCGATTCAAAAGGCTGGGTACGAAGCGGTTATCATCAATAATAACCCTGAGACTGTATCTACAGACTTCAATACTTCGGACCGGTTGTATTTTGAACCTCTATTCTTTGAAGATGTTATGAACGTAATCGCACAAGAGAATCCGATTGGGGTTATCGTTCAATTCGGTGGTCAGACCGCGATTAACCTTGCGGCACCCCTAAGTGCTGCTGGTGTGAAGATTCTCGGAACTAGCCTCGATAGCATTGATGAAGCTGAGAACCGTAAGAAATTCGAAGCTTTGCTGGGTCGTCTTGATATCGCTCAACCAAAAGGTAAGACAGTTACCGATGTGGATCAAGCCGTAGAAACCGCACAATCCCTTGGATATCCGGTACTGGTTCGTCCTTCCTATGTACTAGGCGGACGCGCAATGGAAATTGTATATAACGATACTGAACTGCTTAGCTACATGGTAGAAGCGGTTAAAGTGAATCCAGAGCATCCGGTATTGATTGACCGTTACATGTTAGGTAAAGAGGTTGAGGTAGATGCGATTTGTGACGGTGAGACGGTAGTTATTCCGGGCATCATGGAGCATGTTGAGCGCGCAGGTGTTCACTCCGGTGACTCTATCGCTGTATATCCTCCGCAATATCTGGATGAAGGTCTAAAAGCAAAAATCGCTGAAATCACTATCAAGATCGCTAAGGAACTGAAGACGATTGGACTGGTCAACATCCAGTTTGTTATCTATCAGAACGAAGTATACGTAATCGAAGTAAATCCACGCTCCTCGCGTACAGTTCCTTTCCTGAGTAAAGTGACTGGAATTCCAATGGCGCATTTGGCAACCAAAATCATTCTCGGCAGCAAGCTGAAGGATGACGGTTATACAGAAGGTTTGTGGCCGGAAAGCGATTATGTATCGGTTAAAGTGCCAGTGTTCTCTTTTGCCAAACTGCGCAGAGTAGAACCTACGCTTGGACCTGAAATGAAATCAACCGGTGAAGTTATGGGCCGTGATAAATTGTACGCAAAAGCTTTATACAAAGGTCTGGTAGGAGCAGGAATGAAAATTCCAGCTACAGGCGCTATCATTGTTACGGTGGCAGATAAAGATAAAGCAGAAGCTGTAGAACTTATGAAGGGCTTCCATTCCATGGGTTACAAAATCATTGCTACTGGAGGCACGGCACAAGCGCTTGAAGATGCGGGCCTTAACGTAATGAACGTGAACAAGCTGGATGAAGGTGCGCCAAACATTCTCGACTTGATTCGTGGTGGGCAAGCTAACTTCGTCTTTAATACCCTGACTAAAGGTAAAACGCCAGAACGTGACGGATTCCGTATCCGCCGCGAAGCGGTTGAGAATGGCGTCGTATGTATGACTTCACTGGATACAGTGGCGGCACTTCTCAGAATGCTGCAGACGATTAACTTCTCGTCACAGTCCATGCCTGCTTTTGTAGGACAATTGAACTAATCTCATAAAGATGCATAGGGCGGTTTGCGTTTACGCAGACCGTTCCGCTATGCCTAGGGTCAAATAAATAAACAGTGTGGATGTAGTCTGCACTGGATAGGAGCATGGTTATGGGAGTTGAAGAAGTAGAGTGGAAAGCAATGGCGAATCGTCTGATGATCGCTTTGGATTATCCTGATGTGACTGGAGCAAGAGCCTTAATCGATAAGCTGGAAGGAATTCCTTGCTACATGAAGGTAGGTATGCAGCTGTTCTATGCGGCAGGACCAGACTTTATTCAAGAGCTGAAATCTCGTGGCTACTCTGTGTTCGTTGACGTGAAGATGCATGATATCCCTAACACGGTAAAAGGTGGCGCTCAAAGTCTTACGAATCTTGGCGCTGATATGTTTAACGTACATGCGGCAGGGGGAACAGCTATGATGGCGGCAGCGCGCGAAGGAGCGGCTTCAGCAGTTAGTACTAATGCAGCCCTGAAGATGCCTTTGATTATTGCAGTTACCCAGCTAACCAGTACGAGTCAAGAAGTGATGAATAACGAAATTGGGATCGCTGGAGAGGTAGCAGCTACTGTGGTAAGATACGCCAAGCTGGCTGCCGATGCGGGTCTAGATGGTGTAGTAGCATCGCCACAAGAGTCTGCAGCTATCGCAGAAGCTTGCGGCCCGGCATTTTGCACGGTTACACCGGGTATCCGGCCAGCAGGTGCTTCCTTGGACGATCAGTCCCGGGTTATGACACCTGGAAAAGCCATTCGTCAGGGTAGTCACTACCTTGTAGTAGGGCGGCCGATTACAGCTTCACCAGATCCACGTCAAGCAGCACTAAACATTATTGAGGAGATGACCCTAGCATGAGCTCATTAAATAGAAGTGAACAAGTAGCAAGTTATCTGCTGGAGATTGGAGCAGTAGCACTGCGTCCCCAGGAGCCTTTTACATGGACCTCTGGTATCAAATCGCCGATCTATTGCGACAACCGTCTGACTATGGCTTACCCGGAAGTTCGTAACTATATCGCAGATGCTTTCGCCCAGCTTATTAAGAGCGAGTATCCGGACGCTGAAGTGATTGCAGGTACAGCAACCGCGGGTATTCCACACGCGGCTTGGGTAGCAGATAAGCTCAATCTGCCTATGGCTTATATCCGTGATAAAGCTAAAGGCCACGGCAAGCAGAATCAGATCGAAGGTCTGATTAAGCCGGGACAAAAGGTTGTTGTTATTGAAGATTTGATCTCCACAGGTGGAAGCTCCATCAAAGCGGCTCAGGCCGTGCAAGAAGCTGGCGCAGAAGTGCTGGCTGTACTCGCAATCTTCAGCTATGAGCTGGACCGTGCAGTGGATGCTTTTGCTGCAGCTGAAATGCCATTACAAAGCTTGTCCAACTACAGCACATTGATTGATGTGGCTCTTGCACAAGGCAAAATTGAATTGACGGACGTAGAAGCACTGAAGTCTTGGAGAAAAGATCCGTCATCATTTGGTGTTTAAGCTTAAATAAATGAGCCTGGTTTGGGCGAGCCTCTCACTTTTCAGTGAGGGGCTTTTATTATTTAATTGCATAGAGTGGGATTAAAAAGAGAGAAACAACATACTCAACTGCCATCCAAGATACGAATAGTTGTATTTCGTACATTTAAACTAACTTTTCTTAGAGGAATTGGCACTATAGTTGCACTTTGTGCAATTATCCAGTCGTAAAGGGTAGGAATGTTCGCTCATAGGAAAGGTAGTAAGGAGTGGTAAAGTTGAGATAAGTATCTGCAAAAGCTCCTAGTAACATTTTTATGAGAATAATATGAAGAAATCGTAGTATAACTTTAAACGTCCTGTAACTTCCCTTCTTGATTAAAGCATTATACTGTTACTAGAATTATGGATTATTTATCCATTCGATGTAGAAGAATCAAGTATTTTATGGGAGGAAATAATAATGAATCATATAAACAACAATAAACGGCTGTGGCGCCGCTGGTTAAGCTTTGGGGTATGCGCTGCGCTGATACTACCACTAATCTCTGATGGGTGGAATACGGCTTGGGCTGAGCCTTCTAAGTCTTCAGTGGAGCAGCGTGTATTGCGTATTGGGAGTCTATGGTCTGGGGAGGACGATACGTTTTTTCGTCAGCAGTTTACGGATATGTATGAGTTGCAGCATCCAGAAATCAAATTGGAGATTATTCCGGCTATAGATACGAATGACCTTCGATACAATAACAGCTCCTCAGACGTAAGCTCTGACAATTTGGAAAATATCCGAGCGATTATGGGCGGGGATAAGCCTGTTGATGTGATCGTCGGTGATAGCGCATTAGTGAAGAGTTTGGTGGATCATAATCTTGTCCAATCGCTGGAGCCGCTTATAGCGCGTGATCAGTATGATTTAAGCAATATGGCGCCTACAATGCTGAATGGAGTTCGTGAGCTGGGTAGAGGAAGTCTTGTTGCGTTGGCGCCGATCTTCTCGTCTAGTGCACTTTTTTATAACAAGGGAATCTTTGATGCTGCTGGTGTGGGCTATCCAACGGACAAGATGACTTGGAATGAACTTTTTACGCTGGCAGATAAGGTTACGAAGAAGTCATCTAATAAAGAAACTCGGATATACGGGTTCTCAATGAACCGTTACTTAAGTGATCCATTTTGGGATATGCAGAGCTATGTCGCACCGTTGGAACTTACGATGTACGATAATAAGGGTCAGCACATGACTGTAAATACTACACAGTGGAATCAGGCTTGGACTACTTACAGCCAGTTGGTTAAGAAACAAATTGTACCTGAGTTCAATGGGTTGGATTTTGCAGGAACAGAAGGGAATGCCTACAGTCCAATCCAAGGCGATCTGTTCCTCACAGGAAAAGCAGCAATGGTCGTGGGAGAATATGGTTATCTCAATGAACTGGCGGGAGTGGCCCGTAATGCTGCTAAGATCAAAAATTATAGTCCCATCAATTGGGGCGTGGTTACTGTACCTACCTTTCAGGAAAAACCGGATGTTGCTATTGGAACATGGCTTGGCAATATGATGGCTATTAATTCTATGGCTACTAATAAGGAAGATGCTTGGGATTTGATTAAGTTCGTCAACAGTAATGAGGTTGCGAAAATTAAAGCCCATAACAAGAGTGAACTGACTTCCCGTAAGGATTATATTACCACTCAAACCCCTTCTGTAAATTTGGAAGCTTTTTATACGCTTAAGCCTTTACCTGCAACGGATCCTTTATTGATCAGTTTACAGATGCAGAAGCCTGGGATTAGCCGGATTAGCGATGTTGGACGTCAATTATTCATTGAAGTTTATCAGGGGAAGAAAACCGTCGAGAATGCACTCAAAGCTTGGGAGAAGCAGGGGAATACCATGCTGGATACACTTGGAAAAGATCCCACGGTCTATTTCGACTCAATCGGTGAATGACTCTGAATATGCCCTTAGCCACCAGTTTTCTGGTGGCTTATTTTGTGGAACTTGGGCATGATAAGTTCAGAGCGGTGTATCATAAATTTGCGAAAAGGAGAAGAGGGCATCATGAATTGGATATACTTCGCGAAACTGTTCAGGACCAGATTTCAAGCAGGTTGTTTGGCTAAAAGATTGGAACAAGATGGCTGGATTTACGGTTATCATGACCCACGTTTTGTAGAAATTTATCGTTCCCGTAAGGGAAGATACGGAGTTAGATTTCTGCCTTGAGAACTTTTATAAATTCTTCCTTGACGTAGACCCAATTTGTACTGTATATTATTTATTGTCGCTGTTTGAATATTTTTTCTGACGCGGGGTGGAGCAGCCCGGTAGCTCG
>NZ_NFUX01000055.1:0-53430 GCF_002264385.1 Paenibacillus sp. VTT E-133280 | reverse complement strand
GGAGTGGTGGAATGTACGGTATAAATCCCGCAGATAAGAGCTGAGGTAGCTATGGCTATATCGACTTGGTTGGAGACTCTCCGGGGGCGTCAGATTTGATCTATTAAAATTGGTTTGACTAGTCACCAATCATTTGACAATGATAATGGTTATCGTTTACGATTTTGGCTTGTATAGGGATTTGCAGCTGCAAAGGATTAGCAAGCTATTGGACTTGGGAGGATTAACAGTGAATTGGGAAGAATACATCCAGATATGGGACACTTCATGGATTCAACTGGTGGATATTCGCCAACATGTGATACGCAGAGAGAGTAAGCAGCAACATGTACTCCCAGCTAGTAGTTTTATATTTGTCGTGCGTGGACAAGGTACGATCTGGTTGGATGGTAATCGACATCCATTAGAACGATTCTTTGTTTTACATGCGGGAAAAGGAAGTAACATCAAGTTCGAGGTTGGACATGAGGATGTAACCTACTATTACATTTTATATAGAGGTACTATTTCTACTAAAGCTAGTAAAACATTATTGAAATCCTATCATATAAGTAACCCTTTTCATCTGCAATACACATGTAAACCTATTTCTCCGGTTGTTTTATATCGTCATGCGGAATCGATGTATGAGGAATGGAATCGCAGACCGGCTATGGAACGGTTCCAAGCGAAAATCCATTTCTATCAGTTCGTATATACTCTTGCACAGCAGTTACAGCTTCAGGGAGTTGCCCTCAAAGAAACAGATTTAGTTGAACAGATCATTCAATACATTCACAAACATTATAATGAGCCTATTTCACTTGAATCTATGGCCGAAGAATGGAATTATAGCATTCAGTATTTATCGAGGCAGTTCAAACGCCGGACAGGGAGAAGTCCCATTGAATATGTAATTCAGACGAGGATGGCTAAAGCGAAAGAGATATTGATTCAGACCGATGCTACCGTACAGGAGATTGCTGTAAGCGTAGGTTATAATGATGTCTTTTATTTTACACGTCTGTTTAAAAAGCAGGTCGGGGCGACGCCCGTTCAATACAAAAATAAGGTGAAGACAGGTTTGATCGTTTCAGATAGTCCATGGCAAGAGTTCTTATCCTCCATGGGCAAAGATTCCTCTTCTTGTTATATTGATTATGATAATCATTATCAATATAAACTTGAAGGAGATAAACAGATGTTTAAGGGGACCGAAACGAAAATAGGATTAACGCTAATGCTTGTGTTTACACTGTTACTTTCAGCTTGTGGAAATGGGAGCACTAGCCGTAATAGCAATCAGATAGTAGAACCGACACAGAGTACGCCTTCCAATCAAGCCATTGAAAATACGGGTTTACGGAAAATAACAACAGTCATGGGGGATGTTAATGTTCCAGCCAATCCCCAACGTGTTGTAGTTGATTGGGATTTGGGGCCAGTCTTAGCAGTTGGGGTAATACCGGTTGGAGCATCAAATACACAATTGGAGTATTCTCAGTTTCTCAAACCTTTCTTAGATGAGACAGTACAGGATATAGGGGCAGAAGGAAGTATTTCTTTTGAGAAAGTATTAGAGCTAGCGCCAGACATCATCATAACCTGGAATAAAGATGCTTATAGTAACTATTCTAAGATCGCACCGACCGTATTATTTGATACAAGTAAATACGCAACGATTCAAGAAGAGATTACAGCTATGGGAGAAATCCTTGATCGAGAAGAAGAGGCTAAACAGTTTGTGGCAGGTTTCGAAAAACGTAAAATAGCTGCCCGCGAAAAAATTAAAAATGCCATTGCAAAAGATGCAACTATTTCTATCGTAGATTATATCACGGTAGAGAAATTTTTAATGGTCATTGGTAATCAGGGGGAGAGAGGCGGCAGAGCTACTTACGATATTTTGGGTATGAAACCTACTCCAAAAGTTCAAAGTGAAATCATTGATAAGGAAATGAGCCGTGTTGAAGTTTCTTGGGAAACCGTAAATGATTATGTAGGCGACTATGTCATTGTCCTTACTGTGAAAGACAAACAGCCGCCTAAGTTACCAGCAACATGGAAAATGTTAGATGCAGTTAAAAATAATCGAGTGATTGAGATTGATATGGAGAAATATTTTGCAGCAGATTCCTACTCCTCCTTGTTACAAGCGGAAGATATTGCCGACAAAATATCGAAGCTGGCTTCATCTAAATAACCTTATTGGAATTGAATCTATCTGAATTCATTTAAATATCAAACAAAAGACGAAGCCAATTATGGCTTCGTCTTTTGTAGATTTACACATCCTTTTATTCCTGGAGTATTAGGTCTTTTTTACAAATGCTATTGCACCGAAAGTACAGTCTCCAGCTCAGGAATATATTCCTTGACCATATTGTTGTCTTCCCACAGTCCTGTAGTCCCAGCTGGGGCTTGACCTTCGGAAACGACTAAGTACGGTTTGATGGTTATGGTACTCGGTATAGTCTTGAAGGGCTCAAAACGAACATTATAAGATTCGCTTAAGGGGTGAGCACCGATGGGCTTCAGTTGAACACCACGTTCATCCACAATGTCAAACTGAAGAGCGATGACGCTTCCGTTAGCACCCTTATATTTCGAAGGGACAGAAGCAAGCATTTCTTCTTTGCTCTGGCCCGGTTTGGTTGTGTACTCAATGGATAACTGCGTTGTGATTGGGGTGATTTCCACCTTACTAATCTGCAAGTTAATGTTATCGTGATGCTTGGTTTCCTCTGAAGTTAGTGCGGTAACGGGCGTTGATTTTGTGACAGGCAGAACGAATTCGAACGGGGCATCGTAGCCTTTTAACGTTACATTTACAGTCAAGTCAAACTGATCAGGGAACTGGACAGTCTGTGTTGTCGTGCTCGGCTCATAATAAGTGTCCAAAACCTGAACCATTATGCTGGAAGCAGTCTCACCGTCCATGTGTTCGTAACTCCAGAGCAGAGGTTGGCCTTTATAGAGAACCTCAAACTTATCCACCGCTCCTTTATTGGCATCTGAAGGCGGCGAATTGGGCTCCGAAGCCAGACGGTTTCCAGGAGTGGTTATGTTCATAAGAATCCGGGTCCCGTCAAATAACAACGTTGGAATATTCATAGTAACATTGCCATGGGTCACGCTTTGGTTTACGTTTGTGATGAAATCCTCGGCTTGTTGAACACCGGGATCTCCGTTGTTTTCACCCCATAATGAATAGATTTGTCCCAGAACCGGAATTTGCTTGAGTGCATCAGCCATTGCGGGCGATACAAAGCCGGAAGCAAGGACTGTAACTCCAAGAATTGCAGCGGCTGCAGTGGAAATCCACCATCTATTAAAAGATTTTGATACATTTTTCTTTTTCTGAACGTGGGAATTGGAATTATCGGTTTCCCTGATGATTTGGTAAGTCTCATTCAGCTTGGAGCGGGCAATATCCGATAACTGATCGGGAAGTAGGCTTTGGCAGCTCTTTAATTGTTCTTCTAACTTAGTGTTTACCATGTCGCAACTCCATTTCTTGAATGAATTGAGATGAATGCTTTAGCTTTTTGCGGGCGCGATGCAGCCGGGTCTTCACGGCTACCGTAGAAATTTCGAGAATGTCGGAAATTTGACTGATCGGCATGTCTTGTAGGTAATGAAGGTGAATGACAATCCGTAGATTCTCCTCAAGATGTTGAACGGCATCCCATATTTCGATTTTCTCATAATCCTTTGAAATGGAAGGGACTTCGGGAAGCTCTCCATAAGGGAGGGCTCTTGAATTGTTTTTGAGCATTTTATTGCATTCATTAATCAGAATCCGGAAGATCCACGTTTTGAAAAAAGCGGGCTCTCTGAGTGTATGGATGGACTTAAAGGCTTTAAGCATCGTCTCTTGCAGGGCATCTGCACAATCTTCTTCTTTGTTGACGATGGTCCTTGCAGTTCTATATAAAGGTAACTCTATCTCCTGCATCAACTGCACGAATGCTTCTGGGTCCCCAGCTTTGGCTTTGACGACAATAGGATTAATATGCAAAGATTTACCTGCTTTCTTGACTAAAAGTCTTAGGATGTTCGTAACGTTACTTAAATATTAGATCGGGTAGGTAGCTAGAAGGTTACAACGAAAATTAAACCTAAGATATCCGGGGACTGCACCGCTTGGGCAAATCAGCCCACACGGGATTCTCCAAGCATTCTGGGTTCACCAAATAATGTAGTATCTGGTGGGACGGTTTTGCTTACTGAAAGCAAAAGCCCCCTCCGCCGTTTTAGCGGAAAGGGCCAGTCGTCCATGTTATTTGGTATTTTTCAGGCCTTCATATTTTTGATATAAATGACCAGAATAGATTTAGCAATAGCTATTAGTTCGATATGAATATGGAGTCCTAAAGCAATTTGGGGATTTTTTGATAGATATGAATTGGAATAAATTAAAATTAAGTTTCATCAGCCTACTAACGTGAGACCATCGCGATATTCTGCTCCAGTAATTCGCCCACTTGTTTTGCTGTATCTTCTGTGCTGGCTTTTAATTGATTCAGAACAAAGGATTCTACGATGCCTAGAACAGCCATGCTTAAAAACTTTAAAAGGATTTCTGCCTCTTTTTCAGGGTTGAGTTTAATTATTTTTAGATTGAGTTGATGCATGATGAATTGCAGAAGCTGTTTTCGAAATGAGACGGTACTTTCACTTGCAAACAAAGCTGCAAAGAAAGCTTTATGTTCCTCAAAATAATTGAACCAAATCACGGTACCCTCGATAAAACCCTTCTCTTTTTTTTGCTCACAAATGACTCCTAATTCCTCTAATTGTTTATTCACGATAGTATCCAGCAAATCATATTTATCGACATAATGCAGATAAAACGTCTTTCTGCTAATGTCGGCTTTTTCAGTGATCGCTTTAACTGTAATTTTATCAAATCCATCTTCAAGCAGCATAGTTAAAAAAGTCGATTGAATTACTTTTTGCGATTTTATGATTCTTCGATCTATTGGATTATTCATAAGAAAACTCCTTTTTAATATACACATTTGAAAGAATGTGTATTACTACATGAAAACAAAGATGTGGTCATTGAAAGCATTATAGTCCTAATGTATTTTAAATATACACGGGTGTAATAAAACACTCAAGTGTATTATATTAAATCATCCATTAGGAGGCCACATATGTTAGTTATTAAAAAGAAAGTTAAATTTATGGCGCATGGATTAAAAGTTGCAGGTATTCTTAATGTGCCAGAAAATGCTGAAAATAAGAAACATAACCCCGCAATCGTTTGTGTTCATCCAGGAAGTAGCTGTAAAGACCAAACTGCAGGTATCTATGCGGAGAAGCTTGCTGAACTTGGATATGTGACGATTGTATTTGATGCATCATATCAAGGTGAAAGCGAAGGTGACCCTCGATATATTGAAGTTCCGGCTGCGCGTGTTGAAGATATTCGTTGTGCCGTAGATTACCTGACTACACTTGATTTTGTTGATGAGAACCGTATTGGTGTATTAGGTGTTTGTGCCGGAGGGGGTTATGCTGTAAATGCTGCAATGACAGAGCGTCGTATACAAGCAGTTGGCACTGTCGTTGGAGCTAATATCGGGCGTGTACAACGTGAAAGCGGCGATCCAATTAAAGCTTTGGAGGCCATTAGTCAACAACGTACTGCGGAAGCTCGTGGAGCTGAGCCAATGATAGTGAATTGGATCCCTAGCAATCAAGCGGAAAGAGAGAAGGCAGGTATAACAGATATAGATATTGTGGAAGCTGTCGATTATTATACAACGCCTAGAGGGCAAAGCTCTAACTCTCCAAATAAATTGAAATATACCAGTTTAGCTTCAGTCTTAGGTTTTGATGCTTTCCATTTCGTTGAAGAGTTGCTAACACAACCTTTGCAAATTATTGTAGGTGATAAACAAGGTGCATTTGGTTCATACAAAGATGGTCATGAACTGTACAATAGAGCCGCATCAACGAAAAAGGATTTGTTCATTCTTGAAAATGTAAGTCATTATGACTTATACGATCAACCAGAACCAGTTAGACTAGCTGTTGAAAAACTGAATGCCTTTTATAAAGAAAACCTTTAAAAATACAGCTGCATCCGAAAATTGAAGTACGAATTGATATAGCGTCAAGATTACACTGGAGGAACTTCCCTAATCGATTTGTGGAGCAGATCGGCTTAACTTTGAACTGCCGTTTATAGAATAACTCAAAAATTATCGCCGTTCATGTTCCCTATTGGGAGTCGGACGGCGATTTTTCATAAGCCAATCAATCCATGCGATAAGCTTATTTACCAGTACTTCAAGTGCAGGCAGCTCACTCAACGTCAATTGTTCTTGATACGATTTTAGATGTTTCGACAATTCTGCTTTGAGGGTTGGGAATAAGAAAATGTAAAAAATTTACTTGTGGTCTCGATTTTCTTTCCCAACGTTGCAGAGCATATCTTGTTATGACATACTCGTCAGCAAATGGTTCACTAAGTTAAACGATTGAACAAGACGAAAGCGGTGAGAATCATTAATAAGCAGCAACAAGTCGAAGACATCAAAGATGATTTCAAGATGTGCCAGAAGGTCTTTTTAGCTATTGGTAATGAGACAAGACAATCCATTATTACAGTACTTATGGAGACTACCTGTACGAACGGATTACGCGTAGGTGAGATTACTGAAAAAACACATCTTTCACGGCCAGCGGTCTCCCATCATCTAAGAATCTTAAGAGAAGCCGGAATTATAATGGTGAGGAAAGAAGGCTCTAAAAATTATTATTTTATGGACGTTAGAACAAAATTAGGCGTGTTAAAAAATCTTATAAACCATCTCAATGAATTTATGGAACAATATTACTAGAAATGGAGGTTTCTTGATGAAAGCGATGATCATTGAAAAATACGGGAAAAGTCCTCTTCTGATGGCAGACATTCCAATACCTTCAGTGGGTGATTATGATGTATTGGCAGAAATCCATGCGGCGAGTATTAATCCTATCGATTTCAAGGTGCGGGATGGCAAAACTCGTATGCTGTTGAAATACGATATGCCGCTTGTATTAGGAAATGATTTTGCAGGGATAGTCACCAAAGTAGGAAAAAAAGTAACTAACTTCAAAATAGGCGATGCAATATACGGACGGCCAAGAAAAAATAGAATTGGAACCTTCGCAGAATATATTTCCATATATGAGGACGATATAGCCTTAAAGCCTCAAAACCTTTCCTTTGAGGAGGCGGCGTCAATCCCATTAGTCGGGCTTACATCCTATCAAGCCTTACATGATATATTACAGCTATCGGCAGGGCAAAAGGTATTGATTCAAGCTGGTTCGGGCGGCGTTGGGACCTTTGCTATCCAGCTTGCCAAAGCGATGGGAGTTTATGTGGCTACAACTACTAGCAATGCTGGAGCTAATCTGGTCAAATCTCTTGGGGCAGATCAAATAATTAATTATAAAACAGAACAATTTGATAAAGTCTTACAAAATTATGATGGAGTATTCGATACGATTGGCGGCGAGACCTTAGAAAAGGCTTTTAAAATAGTCAAACCAGGCGGACAAATTGTATCGGTTTCTGGGCTGCCCAATGCACGCTTCGGAATTGAATATGGGTCTGGATTTATAAAAACGAGTCTTTTTCGATTGGTTACCCGTAAGCTAACAAAATTAGAAAAGCAATATAATGTAAAATACAGATTTTTGTTCATGAAACCTAGCGGCAGACAACTGGAGATCATTTCGGAGCTTATAGAGGCAGGGAAAATAAAGCCTGTAATTGATCAAATATTTTCTTTTGAAGAAGCTCAAAAGGCGATGGAGTATTCCGAATCGGGCCGGGCAAAAGGAAAGATCGTATTAAAGATAAAGTGATAGGAGAAAGATTGATAATCAGAGCTTTTTAGGCTCAGAATGTGATGATAGTAACTAGGAATCAGGGGAATATGAATATTTAATGGAATAGTGTGATTAAATCAGAATTTATTTTTTTGTTGGGATGGATAAAAGATGAGTGAACTCGCTTATGGAGGAATTGTTATCAATAATGCTGGTGAGGTATTGATGAGAAGCCCTAGCGGATTTTGGGGAGGCTACGCTTGGACTTTTGCTAAAGGTGGAAGCGAACCTCAAGATCAATCTCCTGAAAATACAGCATTGAGAGAAGTGAGAGAAGAGACTGGGTATGATTGTGAAGTTGTCGCACCGATCCCAGGGGCATTTGAATCAGAGACATGTATAACTAAGTATTTTTTATTAAGACCTATAGGAGAAGTACATAGTTTTGATCATGAAACACAAGAAATTCGATGGGTAAGCAAGGAAGAGGCATTTAAGTTAATAAATTTGACAGTACCAGAAAAAGGACGATTAAGGGACAGCAACGCTCTTAAAAGTGCTATAGAAGTTATGCAATCCTTGTAAAGGATTCATTAAAGACTCTTCCCTTAGAAGCATTAAATGGTACAATATCCCATATAGAAATTAATGACTATGGGATGTGATTATTCTGGAAAAGATAAGACTGCGCGCTGGTGCATTAATAATTGAGAAGGGTTCCATTTTACTAGTGGAGTTTGAGAATGACAATCTTGATGGCGTGCACTACAATCTTCCAGCAGGTGGCCTTGAGCCAGGAGAAACACTGATTGAAGCTGTAAAACGGGAAGCGAAAGAAGAGGCTTGTGTTGAGATAGAGGTCGGTCCCGTTGCATTTGTTTACGAATATCAACCTACAAAAAGTAATTACATATACGGGGATACTCATTCAGTAGGAGTTACATTTAGTTGTAAATTGAAAGCGGGATCAAATCCAAGACTTCCCGAATCACCAGATTCTAAGCAAACTGGTGTAACGTGGATTCCTATTTCGGAGCTACACTCTATTCAACTGTATCCTGAGATTAATCAGGACATTCTTAATTACTACAATGGTAATAAGTATAGAAATTATGTTGAGGAACATGAAATTCAACAGAGTAAGTCGTTACGCTAACAGAACTCCCCACTCGTAGAATATAACTACTTGTGTCAAGAAAGGAGAATTTCTATGTGTTTTCACTGTTATAGGAAGATAAGAATCCGCCATCTCCCCGAAACCAACGTGCTAGAGTAAAGTTCTTTATAAATCAAATGGGGTGTACCGGATGAAGATAAATAATAATTATTTGAAGGAACGATTAAAACATGTTTACTGGCTTAATGGGGGGCCTTGTGCTGGGAAGACGACCATGACCAAGAAATTTGTAGAGGTACTTGGATTTCAAACATTGGGGGATGATGTCTTAAAATACAGACCATTCACTAGTCCTGTTGAATACCCTGCCCTTCAATTTCCTAATCCTGATTTGGATTGGAATAAGTGGTTCAATAAACCGGTAGATGAGCACTGCCAGTGGTTATTTCAAATTGTCGAAGAGATGATGGACTTCTTTATCATTGATTTGTTAACAATGTCTAATGACAAACCAATAATAATTGATCTGGGAATAATGCCTGAGCGTATACTACCGTTTATCCCGGAAGAGAGAATGATTTGTTTTTATACGTCCGACGATGAGATAGAGAAATTATATTACTTCAGAGAAGATCATAAGATGATTTTAGATTGTATTAACGCCTACACGATAAATCCAGAAGAAACGATTAAACACGGGAACAAATCTATGGTTAAGTTCTCCAATGAGATTAAGAATGCTTGTACTAAAATGGGGATCAAGACCGTTGAAAGAATACCAAGTATGAGCGTGGAAGAACAATTTAGGTTAGTTAGAGAACATTTTGGATTGTAGAGATGACCCAAAGGCAGACCCCTTCCTTGTTTAGGAGGGGGTTGTCTTTATATATTGGTGTAAATTTTTAATATAAGTGCAACGTATTCTAGGAATTTTCTACTATATAGATAAGAGTGTTTAAAAGGAGAATAACGGATGGAAGACCAAGGAATAATCCACCTATACATACAGCGTTCACAGCAAGCTATTTTAGAGACTAAAAATAAATATGGGGCTTACTGCAGGGTGATTGCAAGAAACATTATTTCAAATTTCTCGGATATTGAAGAATGTGAGAACGATACATACTTAGCAGCATGGAATGCGATACCGCCTAATCTGCCTAGGAATTTTTCGGTATTTTTAGGGAGGATCACCCGTAATATTGCGCTTGATAAGTATGGTTATAATACAGCGAAAAAGCGTAGTCGTGAGTTTGAAGTCATTCTAACGGAACTAGAAGAATGTCTAGCTTCGCCTGATACTGTAGAAACAGAGTATGAAGAAGGTGAGATCGCAAACTTAATAAATCAATTTTTATATGGCATAGATGAGCAAGCAAGAAACATATTTATTGGAAGGTACTGGTATTCCTATTCAATAGATGAGCTTTCTATAAGATTTAATATGGGTAGTAGTAAAGTGAAATCTATATTATTTAGGACAAGAAATAAACTTCGAGTTCATCTCGACAAAGAGGGGGTTAACCTATGAAAAAAGAAGATTTATTTAAGGAGATCGGACTCATTGATGAGAACTTAATTGAAGCGGCTGGGCACAATGGAACAGAGAAAAGGAAAAAAGGAATTTCAAAAAAGTGGGTTGTTTTGGTTGCCTGTCTTGTCCTATATAGTTCAACTGCGTCAGCTTTATTAGCGACAGAATATTATAAAAATCAAAATTCAGAGCCTTATATACGTTATTTAAAAGCTGAAGATATGGAGTTACAGCCTGCTACTAAATATGATGCGGAAAAATTTCTACATGCTTTAAAAAGTGATAATAATGAATATGTATATATTGCTATTAATAGGCTGGTAGAAACCTTTAATAATTCCACGTTGAGAGTAAAAGCGTTGAAAGAACTTCAGCCATTTTTAAAAAATGAGAATCAAAAAATCGCCGATGCAGCTGCTTTTGCTGTAGATATTTTATCGAAAAGTTATAAAAGCCCTTATATTGTTAAGTTAGCAGACGGAAGTATGATATTTACGTTGTTTAATAACTATTCGGACTATGGAAGTCAAAATGTCATTTGGAGAATAAAAGATAATAAGCTTAATGCGTATTTTAGTTTTTCAACACCCTCTATGTATATAAAAAAAATGATTCCTTCACCCAATCATAAGTTAGTTGCGATCGTAACATGCTCTAATAAAAGTGATTTCATTCAAATTAGCAATATTGAAGAGGGAATGATAAGTCCCGAATTAATAGAATCTGCAAGAGTCAAATATGGTGCACAAAAAGAAATAGATACATGGATTCGCACAGATCACGAGAATTATAGCAATGCAGATAACCTAGTGTGGAAAGATAATGATACTCTAGAATTCGAGGGTTCTCTTGCCTACCAGAATACTGAGATTATTGAAAATGTTACTGTAAAGTATCAGTTTAGTAAAAAGATAATAGAAGTAAAAGAACTTAATAAGGCTAGATGAGAACATGCTCCGGCAATAAAAGAATTGACATGCAACATCATTGGCAGATGATCTAAATATGATTTCTGACACTTCTCATTGAGAAGTGTTTTTTTTCGTCGTTCTTTATACTTGTGTTGTTAACAGTAAGTATTTTCAGTAGAAACTGACAAAAAAGTATCCGAACATTATAATTGTTATAAATATCCTATAGTAGCTCTGACCAGGGGGACGGCATGCAATTTCAACCAATATATTTTGATGGGGAATTACTTCTACCGAAGATCGAATTAAACATGACAGAGAACCAATCGATTGGCATTATAACAGATTTGAAGCGAAAGCAGCTATTAATGAATCAATTATTGAATCATTCCCACTATTATTTATTTCAAGCCGGGCAAAACGAGTATATGCATTTAACGGTGGAAGAGCTGATTCATTTTCTAATCAAAGTAACGGAGAGGAATGAGCGTGTCGCTCTGTTACTAGATTATTTTGCTTTAAAAGAAGAACGGAAGGTAAGGATCAAGGACCTAAGCTCTTCGAAAAGGACATATGTGACATTGCTGCGTGTCTTTTTTGCGCATCAGCCTACACTTGTACTGGAGGAACCCTATTTTTACTTAGAGGAGCAAGATCGTCGTCAATTTAAACGGATACTAGATGACCTTTCGAAAGAAAAGGAGATTTTAATTTTAACTTCGAATTTAGAGGATGCCATTATTTCGTGTGACGCCATTTATCGATTGAACGAACTTGGATGTCATCCATTGGATATTCGGGACTCAGAAGAGGATAAGCAGGAAGTACAGAAACAAGATGAAGCCAATATAACCTTGCAGAAGATATCTACCAAAAGAAATGACAAAGTGATTTTATTTAATCCGCCTGAAATTGATTTTATAGAAAGTATAGAGGGATCGATCCTTGTTCATGTGGGTGGGGAAAATTACGACTGTGCTTTGACTCTAACCGAGCTGGAGCGGAGATTGTTAAATTTCGGTTTTTTCAGGTGTCATCGATCCTACATCGTTAATCTGCAAAAAGTTAGAGAGATTATTACATGGACGAAGAATAGTTACAGCTTGCGTTTGAATACAGGTAAAGATGCCGTGGTGCCGTTATCTCGTTCAAAATTACAGGAGCTAAAAGCACTTCTTAACATTTAAAGGGTACCATTCAAGCGGTAATAGCTACATTTCGGCGGGTTTTGATGGCTGCAAGTATGTAATCTCTATATATTTAGGTCATCAATGCTAAGGAAGTGGTATTTGTGAATGTTATCCAGGTAGAACATATTCGAAAGAGATTTGGAAATAAGGATGCGTTAGCAGATGTGTCATTTTCCATTCCGAAAGGGGAGATTTTTGGTTTCCTCGGTCCGAGTGGTTCAGGAAAAACGACCTTAATTAAAATTTTAACGGCGCAATTAAATCCGACAAGTGGACAGGCAAATATATTTAACCAGCCAGCGGAGAGGATGCAGCAGTCTGCAAAGAAGATGCGCTTTGGAATTCTGACGGATAACAGTGGTCTATATGAGAGATTATCCATTGAGGAAAATCTAGAGCTGTATTGTCAGTTGTATGATCTTCCCAGATCTGCGGTCGATAAGGTGCTGCAGTTTGTGAACTTAAGCGGAGAGCGCAAAAAGAAGGTTAAACTCCTATCGAAAGGGATGCGACAGCGCGTTCTGCTGGCCTGCGCAATTATCCATGAGCCAGAATTATTATTCTTAGATGAACCTACTTCGGCTTTAGACCCGGTAAACTCAGCGCATATTTATAAAGGCTTACGCTACTTAAATAAGAAGGGGACAACGATTTTTCTGACTACGCATGATATGGCTGAAGCAGAATTGATGTGCAACCGCGTAGCGATTCTGTATCAAGGGCAAATCCAAACGATCGGCTCACCGAAGGAGCTTAAACGACAGCATCGAGAAAACATAATTTCTGTTGACTTAATCAATGGGGAAACGTACGAGCTCCCGATCGATGAGGGAACGGCTGATCAAATAACGGATTGGATGAGACGGGGGCTAATTGACCGGTTAGAAACGAAAGAGCCAAGTCTGGGTGATATTTTTATTAAAATGACAGGAAGTGAGCTATTATGAGTATCTCATTAAAACGTGCCCAGGCGATTTTTGTGAAGGATTACAAAGAGTTTTCACGCAATTATGGGATCTCCATTATGTTAATTTTGCCTATTATGTTTGCCGTTCTTTTTCGAAGCGCAGGCGCGTCTTTGCCTGGAGCCAGCGGTTTCCTTTATAATACCTCGTTTGTATTACTAACATGTTTCGCACAAGCCTGCTTGATTGCGGAAGAAAAGGAGCGTAACACCTTACGGTCATTAATGATGACTCCGGCCACGACCCTTGATGTTCTAATCGGTAAAAGCTCTTTAGTCTTTGTTATGTCTGTAGTTGTTCTGGCTATAGCTACGTTTATATTTGGCTATAAGCCAGCCAGCATATGGGCATTTGTGGCAACAATCTTTCTTTCGATTATTCTATATACAGCAGCCGGGACGATATGTGGTTTATTCTCCAAGACGCTGCTTGATGCTTCTTTATCCATACTTCCTGTAGCGTTCATATTCACTGGGGCACCATGGGGGGCATTTCTAGAGAATGATTATCCGATCCTCAAAGTGCTGGATTACATGCCAAGCAGTCAGCTTGTGCATTTGCTAGGGATAAGCAATACAGGCTATACGACTGGAGATTTATTAAAACCCCTGCTTATTACTTTGGCATGGACGGTTGTATTAACAGTAGTATCTGTCATTTTGTATCAACGGCGGTTGAAGGACGAGTAAGGGAGCTGTGTAGGGACTTTAGCCAGCCTTCGGTGGGTCTTTGGTAGGGTCGAAACCAATGGCCGACTGTGACTATACGACGGTTATTTTCCAATTGAGGCTGTGATGTTGTCATGATGAGGTCTGGTGGGTAATAAAGATGATTAGATCTTCGAAATTGGCTGAATTTGGAATGGGAGCCAAGGAAACGGAGGGGAAGATCATGGCGGCACTGACAGTAGCAGGCATCAGTCCGTTACAGGCCATTGCGGCCTACGGCGGTACACAGAGTGATGTCAGTTCCCTGGAGAAACAGCGGAACCGGCTGATGATGGAACTGGATAAAGTGAATGCAGTACAAGGAAGTGAGATGCAGACTCCTTATCGCCGGGAGCAGCTGCAGCGGCAAATCCGGCTGCTGGAGTCCCAACTCGTACAGAAAAGCGGGAGTAGCACCTCCGTAAATTTTGTACCGGCTTCTCCGCTTCAAGATCACCTCCCCCTCTGGCGGAATGAGTGGAAGGGAGGCCTCAAGGGCATCGGTCTGACCGATCCCCGGACAGCGACGGTGAACTCGGAGGGCCATTTCGACGTGTTAATTTAGGCAAGCCAGCGAAGGTGCGAAAAGTGTCCGGTGATGAACCGGCTTTTTCGCACGTGGCTACAACCAAGGAATACCCCGGAAATTTAACGAAACTAGATGTTCCTGCAGCAACATGGGCTGTATTCGAAGCCGTTGGACCTGTTGACCTGTATTAATATGGCTGAGCTATATTTACGAAACATTGAGGTCCAGTATGTGCAAGACATTCTGCAACACGCTGTAATTCAGAAATTATATTTGGAAGAGGAGGAGAATGACGGGCTCTGGGACGGATCCAAATGTTACAGCTTCCGTCAAGCGCATACGGATGAGGTCGGAGACCTTCTACCTGGTCAGATTGAAATTAAGACTCCGGATGGAGTGTATTATTTTTATACACTGGGCAATGAAACTTATGTTTCCCGGTATTATCAGCCGCCGGATCAATATGGTAAGCAGGACCTATCTTTTTTGAACCTTAGGCGTTGGGAGGCATCAGAGCGGTATTTTACACGATTCAAACCATTTATTGATCAGAAGATAGAGGCTGGTGTCAATAGTTAGTTTTATGACGTTCTAAGAGGTGAGCTTTGTCGTCAAGGAGGTCGAGCATCACGCATGGCAACTGATCTTCCACCGAGGAGACCAGCACATGGCAGAAACAACAAAATAGGCGAGAGGGAGGCTTTAACACTTCCTCCTCGCCTATTCGTGTTCATGCATTTTGCTTAGGGTTCAACTACTTATTCTGGTGTTCCTTGGGTTACCCCATGGATATACGTGAACGTCGGGGAATCGACGGCCCCTTGCCCTGGATTATAGGTGAAAAAGTACTCGATGGTATCGCCATTTTGCAGATTATTTACAGGGTAGGTATAGTTGCCGTTCCCTGCCGGAGTCATGGCTACGTTCAGCTGACCGCCGTTATTGAGCTTATAGTGTAAGTCGGCAAAGGTTGCGCCGTTCACATAGAACAGCAGATCATTGCCTGTTTTCTTCAGACCCCGGACCTCATCGCCGATGATGATAGTACCGGATGGTGCTGGCACAACCGTGATGGTGGAGACGGCTGTCTTATTGCCGTCGGCTGTTGTAGCTGTAACAGTTGCCGTGCCCGGAGAAATTCCTGTCACGAGACCATTTGGACTCACAGAAGCTACGCTGTTCCCTGAAATGCTCCAAGTGACCTGCTTATTCGTTGCATTTGACGGAGCTACACTTGCGTTCAGTTGTACACTTTTTCCGACTTCGACCTGTGCAGTGTTCTGATTCAGCGTTACTCCGGTAACCGTGACGTTATTACCCGGATTCTGGCCGTTGCCTTCTTTATAGACACGCACATAATCCACCTGCATTGTTGCAGGGATATCGGATGGGTCCGGGGTATGGCCGCTGTCAAAAAATCCGCCGATCGCCAGATTCATAATGAGATAGAAGGGCTGATCGAAAGGAGCATTGGGATTGTTCGGTGCAGCTACAGAATACCATTGATCTCTGCTCACTTTAAAGAAGAAATTGCCGTCCACATACCATTTCATATTATCTTCTTCCCAGACCATGGAGTACACATGATAATCATTGGCGAAGGTCTGGCCTTCAGAGAAGTGATATTCACCCGCAATATATCTATTCACCGGCCATTGTCCGCCAAAATGTATGGCGCCGCTGGTCGTGCCAGGCAAGCGTCCTTTGGCTTCCATAATATCAATTTCGCCGGATGCGGCCCATGCACCATAGGCTGAATCTTTCGGAAGCATCCATAGTGCTGGCCAGACACCATTGCCTGTAGGCAGCTTGGCACGGATGTCTACTCTGCCGTACTGGAAGGACAAATGATCCTTGGTGTTAATCTTACCAGAGGAATATTGTGCATACCGGTTTGGGTCCTGCGGAAAGGATTTGGAATCGTGTAGCGCCCTGATATTCAGCTTTCCGTCCTGCACAAATATATTTTGTGCACTGTCTGTATAGTGTTGAAGTTCGGCGTTACCCCAGCCCCAGCTGTTGGGATCATCAGTGATATAATACCCTTGCTCATAGCTCCATTTGCTCGTATCGAGCGTGGTTCCGTTAAATTCGTCCTGCCAAATGAGATTCATACCCTCAATGGTCGGGTCGGTTGGCGTTCCAATGGCAATGTCATCATGATCAGAGACATCCGGACGCGGGGCATCTGGATTGCCAATAAAGGTGTAGTTGACGTAATTGTTGCCCACATTACCGCCCGGCTGTCCATTTAATGGATAGCCTATACGGATTTGTATATCCTCTTGGACGGGCTGGAACCAAAGGCCATAAATATAGTCAGCCCAGTATCCCCACTGGTTAGCATCGGACATGTTGTTATAGCCGTTACCAGCATATACAAATCCACTCTGACTGGAATCACTCATAGCCACCCATTGTCCGTTAATATTGATCTGGTATACGTATTTTCCAAGCTCGGTACCGATTGGCGCGCCTCCATCAATCTTGGGCAGCGGTACACCTATGACACCTTTCGCATCTGCAGTAAAGGTCGTTCCATCATAGGGAGTAAGAACATAAGAATTTCTTACAGGTTGATTAAAGGTGAGGGTATAGACGACGTTAGCCGAAGAGGTTTTGGATTGTAACTTTACATTGATCGACTCCGTTATGGTGAACCAATAGCCACCGCCTCCTTCGGTGAATTGTCCGAAGTTGTTATCATAGATCCAGCCGCTGGCTGCGTTATTGTCAATATCAATCCAGGTACTGCTGTTTACAGGTTTTACATATACCTTCAAATCGTCAGCCACTGCTTCATACGTTACAGAGGAATCGTTGTTGAAGGCAGGATAAGTAAAGCCTGCACTGCCGGTAAAACCTGCCGTAATCTGCGGTCCTTGTGTAGGTGCCATAGCCGTGATGGTTGTTTTGTTTATGTTCTGAAATACTAGGGTGTAGTCTAGCGTTACCCCATTAGCTTTGGAGTACAGCTGAATCTCAGTGGTTGCGGAGAGCGTGAACCAGTAGCCATTCAAGCCGCCGTCGCTCCAGTGTCCCCAGTTTTGGTTATAGGTATAGCCGCCAGCACTGTCAATATCAACCCAGTTGCCAGCTACTTTTACTTTTACACCCACATCATCGGAAACTTCATTCCAGGTGGCGGAGCCTGCATTGAATGTAGGCATGACAAATCCGTAGCTGGCTTGCCCAACCCCGGATTTTGAGATGACAGGCCCGTCTGCTGCTGAAAAATAAGCCATAGAAGTAACGGTCTTCCCTGCTGCCAGAACCTTCGATGTTGGCAACAGGCCCATACCAGCCAATAGTACTATTGCTAAGAATAAACTCAGTGCCCTCTGCTTAAAACCACTCTTCGTTTTATAAAGTCGCTTCATACTTGCCCTCCTGTAATAAAGTATTAGTTATAGAAACCGCTTACATGTAGGAACACCTTTATTCTATCGAATATAATAATCCGCTAAAAGGTACAATTATTTTTGTTATAACCCAATTTTTTGGCTTTTGATAATATTCGTGTATTTAAGCAGTGGCCCCCTGATTTATAGCGCGGTGTCCTGATACTTCTCTTCTCTGTCATGCTTCCGGCGAATCATTTGGCGGTACTCTGTAGGTTGCATGTCCATGACATCCCGGAAGGCCCGTGTGAAACTTTTGTAGCTTTCATACCCTACCATAGTGGCTACCTCGACGATTTTATGATCGGTCTCAGCCAGTAGCCGACGAGCTTTATCCAAACGCACATCGCGCAGGTATTCTGCAAAACCTTTGCCGATATTCTTCTTGAACAGGTTAGAAAAATAAGCATAATTAAGTGACACATGGTTGGATACCATCGCCAGATCCAGTGGTTTATGATAACTTTCGTGTATAAAACGAATGGCCTCATTCAAATCCTGCGAGTTACGATAGCTGCATTTATATTCATAATAGAATTGGTTCAACCGAAGCAGCTGTTGTTGCAGCGCCTGAATATAATCACGAATACCCGGATAGTCGAACAGATTACGCAAACATTCGATGTCCAGCGCTTCTTCCCCCATATATGGGCGGATCACACGCACGTATTCCTCCAGCATCTGCACGATGGCGCGGCATAGCTGCTGGGTGTATTGGATGTGATAGCGTTGCAGCGTATCTTTGTGAAATATCTTAGAAATGCCTTGGGTGATGGTGCCGCTGTTCTTACTGCCAACTAACTGGAACAGGGCATACAGCTCCTCATAGGGAAGCTCCCACTGCTGCTCCAGCCGCTGAATATGCGTGGGTAGAATATAGCTCTTCTCTGGAAAAAGGTAACTGTGGCGATACAGCTCCAGCGCTTGTATATAGCTGCGGGGCAGTTCCTTCAACCCTTGCTGCGGGCTGGTCATAGCGGTGATGGAATCGATCTGCCTTGCTTTGAGAGCGGCCGGAAAGGCGCCCGTATCTACGGAAGCATCCACAGCGAGGACGAGATATGGGCGGTGCTGCAAGCATATGCATCCTTGTTTGCCATATATCCGATAGGCAATAGATTCCATGCTGTGACTGCTATGGGCTCCCGGTTGGTTAATCCATAGTTCCTCCCGTAGCAGGCACAGACGGTAATTACTCCACAACTTTGGATTCTGCTGCTGGGTTTGGAGGAGCCATGCCTCATCGCTCACCGCCCCCTGCATATACATACTCAGTTCCTTGCGGTCTGTCTCTTGAGCACGACGGGAGATATGCTCCATATTGCGCGAGAGCGCCTGCCGTGTTTTGATTTCATGCGCTACATGTTCTACCGCGGTTTGCAGATCTTCACGTTTCACAGGTTTAAGCAGGTAGCCCTTTGCCCCAAGCTCGATGGCTTTTTGAGCATACGCAAAATCACTGAAGCCGCTAATAATCAGGTATTCCACCTCGAAGCGTTCCTCTTTGCTCTGCGCCATCAGCATTAATCCATCCATATCAGGCATCCTGATATCTGTAATCACTAGTTGAATGCTATGCTGACGCAATACTCCCAAGGCCTCGATGCCGTTTACGGCACAGTAAATGTTGTCCAGCTGCAGGGGGAATTGGCGCAGCATGGCCTGGAGCCCATCACGAATATGCTTTTGATCATCAACAATCAGAATATTGATCATACACTACCATCCTCCAAGATTCACATTTTCCCAAGGCAAACGTATGGTTACACAGGTGTAGGCACCTTGCACACTGTCAATCCAAAGACCGCAGCCCTTGCCATAATGAAGCTGTATGCGTTTATGCACGTTCTCCAGGCCCAGTCCGTTTTTGCTGGTAACAATCGGTGAATCCGTGTCGCCCAGCAGCACAGCTTGCAAACTGTACAGCATTTCCGGGTCAACACCTGCACCATCATCTCGTATCTTTATTAGCAAAAGGCGGTCATTCTCTACAGATACGGTAATTTCGATGTTTACACTGCCTCCCGAAGGGGCTGCGTGATGAACGGCATTTTCGACGATGGGCTGCATGCACATTTTCGGAATTGTATAACGCAGCACCTCTAGGGGGAGATCCGCCATCAATACAATATTGCCGCCCTCCATAAAGTTTATGAAGCGGATATAGCTGTGGATGTTGGCAAGTTCATCGCTAAGGGAAACCGTATCGCTGCGCCACTGCATGCTGTAACGCAGTTGTGAACCGAGAGACACTAACGCATCGGCGATTGCCGGCTGTCGTTGAACCTCTGCGAGCATACGAATAGATTCCAGCGCGTTATATAAAAAATGTGAATTGATCTGTGAATGCAGGGAGTGCAGTTGTGCATTTTTGGCAACCAGTTGCTTATCTACCACCTGGGTCATCAGATGTTTGATCTCGTCTAACATGTTATTGTAGCTGACGGCCACTTCGTCAATTTCGTCACCGGTTTCGTTCGCCCCGAGACCGGTATCGATTTTTGCATCCAGTTGGCCTTGCCGCACCTTGCGCATAGAAATCAGAACCCTGTCCAGCCGCCTAAATATCCGCCGGGTAGTATGTGATACGAGCAGTAACATCAGTAGCAGAACACATAATGTGATCGCTACAACAAATAGATACCAGCTCCGCGGGCCTTTCATCAGTGCCTGATGAGAGGCAATATCCACGACATAAGCGTTCAAAGGGGCAATGTAGCGATACAAAGCGTAGTAAGTCTGGTCGCCGACCTCGACCTTAATAGGGCTACTCTGCTGAATGACATCCAGCCGCTGATGAATACTGCCCAGAATTTTATCCAACTCCTCACCGGCAGTTTGAGCAAAGACATGCTCAGGATTGTATACAGATCGGGAAGGGGTGGTTCCGTCCATCACTACAGAAAAGAAATCTCCCCCGCTATCCTCAAGCAGGTCACTGAAAAAGACGTTATGCTGGGCGCGAATTTCCATAATGGTAGGGCGTTTCTGCTGCTGTCCCTGAAGGCGTACCAGCCGGTAATAGGATAATGTATGGTCGCCATCCTTGAAAGCAAATAAGCGGTATGCCGCACCGCCTTCCTCCCGAAGGGTCACCCAGTAGTCCTGCGGCTGAAACTTGTCATAATGGTAGATTTCAGGCCAAATCTCAAAAAGGTTTGGATTATCGACATAGAAACTGAGCTCACTGATCATCTCGTGGCTTTGAATGATATTATGCATTTGCTCAAATTGATTTTGTCTAAATTTCACAAGACGCAGGCCATCCCCACGCATATTGGAGTGAATAAAATCTACAAATGCCTTTTGATTCAGCGCAGTAGAGGAAGCGTTCTCAATAATACCCATTCTGCTGCGTAGCTGTTCATTAAGTCGTGAAACATGACTGCTGCCGGTGGCCATAGCGTCCTTGTATAGCTGGCTTTCCTGCGTGCGGATAAATAAAAAGGATACCACAATCGCAGGAATGGCAATCATCATACTGAAGGCCAAAAATAATTTTTTGGATATGCGGGAATTGCGGTAAAGCTTTTTCATTTTAGTCAGCAAATATTTCATTTAATAGCCTCCTACCCTTGTAATATACCATATATTACAAATCGTCTGGTAGGGAACCAGGCTGACTCGCCAATGGGGAGAATCCGCTAAAAAGGGAATACCGACCACCCTTTCGGTGGCCGGCAGTAATCTTAATATGGGCATTATTACTCTGCCATTTTGGACTTTCGCACATCCAGTTCAGCTTGGCGGAATTCCATCACCTTGTCAAAGCTATAACTCTCGCGGCGGTCAAGGAAATTCTCGAAGATTTTATCGAATTCTGCCTCATTTTTAGCTGTAATCAGCTCAGGCAGCACTTCCTCCCAGTTTTGAGAAATACGCGACCAGGCTACCGATACATCAGAATCGCCTTGTGGATCTAAGCCCTTGTAGATACCACTGTCAATATCAGCCCGTTGGTTGGCGAAGTCCTCCATTTGCTTAAGAACAGGGGCTTTCTCGGGTCTCCACTGGTTGATGATTACAGGGTTTCGCATCATCCAATAGGTATCCATGATGCCATATTCTTTCTCCATTTTCTCAATATCATTTTCGAGTAATTGTACCATTTCAGGCTTCAGCTGTGGTTTGCCGTCTACCGTTTCCCATGTTTCGCCTTCCTTGCCAAGGAATACATCGCGCTGGCCTTCTTCGCTGGCCAGATAGGTCAAAAAGCGGATGGCCCGTTCAGGGTTTTCGGTGGATTTGCTAATCATCGTTACCATCCAGCCGTCCATGTTACCAGGGAATAGCTTAGGGTCATCCCCTTTGCTGTTCTTTGGGCCATCAACTGCGATGTAGTAAGAATCCGGATTTCCACTTGCAGCCAGCATAGGATTGACAGCCGCCATCCCAGTCCACTCGCGAACCATCATGAAATAACGTGCATTGTTCGTTTTTTCCTCGACCTGAGTGTCGGAATCTACCAGAAAGTCTACATTAATCAGCCCGCGCTCGTATGCCGTGCGGAAGGTTTTTAACCAGGTAATATAATCGGGATCAGTCATGCGGTCGTATACTTTTCCGTCTTTCTCCTGCGGGACGGCCAGTAAATTCTGCAGATATTCGGTCATCCCGTAAGGGACATTCCCTTGCGCAAAGAAGGGGCTGATAGGTTGGCCTTTATACTGTGAATACTTATCCTTCACTAATTGCAATGCACCTAGAAAGCCCTCTGGCGTGCTAAGATCCGGGCTGCCCATCTCTTCATACAGATCCTTCCGCACCAGGAAAGTCTGGTTGGCGGCTGTCATTCCGGTTTCATGCATCAGGTTGGGGCTGTAGGAATCATTCGGAACACCATAGGTATTTCCATTTTCCTGACGATACCATTTCAGTGTGCCATCGCCGGCGACCTTGAAGAAGTAAGGATCATACTTGTCAGCCAATTCATTCAAGGCATAGACATGATCGCCTTCCCATAGCTTTTTGACAGCCGTTTCCCATGAACCCATCGAGATCAAGTCTGGCAGCTTGCCGGAGGTCATCATCAGGGTAATATGCTCGTTCGCTTCGCCGGAGGGTACTTCTAACTTGATGTTGACACCTGTTTTTTCCGTTACATACTTGGAGACCAAGCTGTCTCCCCAAGTGTGGGCGTACCAGTTAGCGCCTACAAACCAAGTTAGATCTACAGGGCTGGTGTCGAGCTTCCATGCCGGTTCATCGGGATTGAGCGTTGCTTCGCTTGGCGGCGGGGATGTACTGTCCGTGGGTTGTGGTGATGGTTTGTTATTGGCTGAATTGTTGCTACAAGCGGCCGTGCCTAGTGTCAGAATTACGGCCAGAACGAGGGTCAAGCCTGGCTTGATCAGATTGCGTTTCATCACATAATCATCCTTTCTCTGCTGCTTCTGAATTTTTTAAAATATCCGTTTCGAGACCTATGCACTTATCCCTTAATGGCGCCAATCATCACCCCTTTGACCAGATAGCGTTGGATAAAGGGGTAGACTACGAGAATTGGTAATGTGGCTACCATCATGGATGCAAATTTGATAGAGTTGCCGGGCAGCCTAGCGCCGAATTGTGCCATCGCTTGCTGCTGCATGAAAGACATGGAATTCTCTGCAATAATTTTGTACAACATGGTCTGCAGTGGAAGTAACTCTTGCGAGCGAATATAGATGACGCCCTGGTAATAATCATTCCAATGATAGACCGCTGAAAAAAGCGATATGGTCGCAATAACCGCCATGCTGTTGGGCAATACAATTCTGAACAGAACGCCATAGTCTGAAGCACCGTCTACCTTCGCAGATTCCTCCAGGCTATCGGGAATGGTGCGGAAGAAGCTCATAAAAATGACCATATTAAAAAAAGTGTACATGGAAGGAATTATAAATACCCAAAAATTATCATATAAACCCAGCTTTGTCATCAGAATAAACGTAGGGATCAGACCACCTGAGAACAGCATTGTAACCAGTGCGATTTTGAGATACACTTTGCGGCCGATTAGATTAGACTTGCTCATTCCGTAAGCTATAACAGCGGTAAAGAATACATGCATCGCTGTTCCGAGTACCGTGCGCAGCGTGGTGATGTAAAAACCGTTCATCATCGTCTTATCATTGAATACAACACTATAGCTGGCCAGTGATAATTCTTTGGGAAACCAGTTGACGGTGCCCAGTGATGCCTGCTGCGGCGCATTAAGTGAGTTAATGAATACAAACCACATCGGGTAGAGCGTTAAAAAACAAACCGCCAGCATCAGCAGGGTATTGCAGACTTCAAATACTCCAATTTGCTGAAACCTTTTGCGTCTTTCCATACCTCTGTTCTCCCCCTTTAAAAAATGCTGTCGCCGGTTAGTTTTTTGGATGAGTGATTAGCCAAAAATAACAAACCTAGCGCTACAATAGAGCGGGCGAACAGGACGGCTGTTGAGAAAGAATGGCGCCCGGAGACCAACCCCATATTATAGATATACAAGTCCAGGCTTTCCGCCATCTTCATGTTCATGTTGTTCTTCAACATAAAAATCTGCTCAAAGTTACTGCCGAGTATCCCGCTGACCGCGAGGATGAACAAAATAGCGATGGTGGGGCGTATGCTCTGAATGGTGATATGCCACATACGCTGCCGTCGATTTGCGCCATCCAGCTCGGCCGCTTCGTACAGTCCCGGATCAATCCCGGATATTGCTGCTATGTAGATAATGGCGCTCCAACCCGTTTCTTTTAACGTGTCGGTGAAATAGGTAATCCACCAAAAGTACTTAGGGTCGCTGTTAAACAGGATTTGACGATCCTGGAATCCGATTGCCATCATCAACTGATTGATCACACCGCCCTCACCCAGCCAATTGAGTGCAATGCCACCAAAAATCGTCCAGGCAATAAAGTGCGGCAGGTACGAAATGGTTTGTACCGTTCGCTTAAATCGAAGACCCCGTATTTCATTGAGCATTAAAGCAAACAAGATCGGAATGGGAAAACCCAAGATCAGCTTGATGCTGCTCATCCCCAGGGTATTGCGGATCGAACGCCAAAATCGATCATCCGTCAAAAAATCGTGAAAATGCTTCAACCCCGCAAACGGTGATTCTAGTAAGGGTTTGGCGATGCTGTAGTCCATAAATGCAATAATGAGCCAAAACATGGGGAGATAACAAAAGATAAACATCCAGAGGATTCCCGGGACAACCATGCTTTGCAACTGCCACTGTTTAACAAGCGCTTTCATTTGTTCCGTTCTGTATTGGAACATGTACCGTACCCCCTTTCTATTTCATCGTATGAAAAAGCGCATAGGAAAAAAAGCCCAGGATTATCGACCCTATCCCATTTTTTTAGATTTGTTTGACCAGGCGCAAAATTTAAGTATGCTGTGATTAAATGAAGGGAGTGTGCGAAGAATGAACAAGCTCGTATGGGAACAGAATTTCTTAGATAGAAATGCCGATTTGAAGCTATGGAATCTCCGCCTTGGCAACGATTTGTTAGATAATGATGGCAAGCCCATAGACCCAGGTTGGGGCAACGGTGAGCAGCAGTATTATACAGATCAGGCCAACAATCTATATACCGATGAGTTTGGCTTAAATCTATGTGCACGCAGCGAATCCATCGAAAAGGATGGACGGCATTTTGCATATACCTCAGCCCGTTTGGATACAAAGGACCATTTTTCCTTTTGCTATGGAAAGTTAGTTGTGCGTGCAAAGCTGCCGGTAGGACAGGGAATATGGCCTGCCATCTGGCTGCTTCCGCAGGAACAAGCTTACGGTTCTTGGCCGGCTTCTGGTGAGATAGATATTATGGAGGCCAAAGGCCGCTTGCCTAAGCAAATATCCGGAACGCTGCACTACGGGAAGGATTGGGAACATCAAATCGTGGAGGAGTTCACACACCAGTTCGAGAGCGGAACCATTAATGAATTTCATGAGTATGCACTGGAATGGGATGCAGGTTCAATTCGATGGCTGGTAGATGGACATTGCTTTGCAGAACGTCGCCAAGAGCCGGGCGTGATGCCCTTTGATGAACCCTTTTATCTGGTGCTTAACCTTGCGGTGGGCGGCTGGTATGACAATGTGGCGGTGGACGAGGCTGCACTGCCAGCGGTGATGACGATTTCAGGGATATGGCTGTATCAATAATGAAGACAAATAGCTATTTGGGACTCAATAACGATCCAAAGAAAGGTCCATCCCACAAGGGATGGACCTAGAGCTTGCTGTTACAGACAGCGCGGTGAACCGTATCGCGCATGCTGGTACCGCAGAAAGTTGATCTGAATGTAATAACTGGTGAAAAAAGATTAATTCCCGTTCTGTGTATTCTTGTTGTCTTTAATCAAAATTACACTCACCAATGTACCCATTAATAAGAAGATACCAATTAATAGTGTTACATTTTGCATACCAGAATTAAAAGCATTAAAAACGATCTTCTTCATTTCATCAAAAGCCGGCATAACTTTAAATGCTTCAGCTTGCTTGCTATCAAAAATTTGTGAACCTGCAAAAGCTCCAGCTTTATGGAAAATAGCCAGCATTTGATTTCTAAACTCGCTAGGAATATTGGCTAAATTCATGATGTTATTATTCAACGAATCGTTATAACCTTCTGTTAACTTAATTCCTAGCATTACAACACCAAAGGAGATACCCACTTGTCTAAAGACATTTAAGATACCAGAAGCCATACCTACATACTCTTTATCAACTGAACTCATAGCAGCATTTGTAATAGGTGGATTGACTAGAGCATTGCTTATACCTAAAAGAATAAAACCAGGCATTAGATAGCTCCATTCAAACGGAGCTTTGATCATATAACGCATAACAAATATTCCGATTGCACCGATAAATAGTGCTCCACTGACTAACCAACGATTACCAATTTTTCCTGAGATAATTCCCGCAATAGGACCAAGAACGATCGTAAAACCAGTAATGAGCAGCATTTTTACACCTGTATCAAAAGCTGAATAACCCATGTAGTTTTGCATAAGAATGGTTAAGTAAGTAAAACCTCCGTATAGTCCAGCACCTAATACAAAAGCCGCGATATTAGCACCATTAAATGACCAATTTCTAAAAATGGATAATTCAATCATTGGTTGTTTCACTTTTCTTTCGGTAACGATAAATGCTATAAGCAAAATGAGTGAAAATCCAAGTAGACTTAAAATGTGCCAATCAGTCCATGCGTAATCTCCATGCACCGACTTTTGAATTAAGGCCAAAATCATCGTAAAAATCATAGCTGTGCTGAAAATCAGCCCAAGGATATCAATTCTTTCATTCTTGTTGGTTTCACTTTCTTTAATAACAAACATTCCTAATAAAATGGCTGCAATCCCAACAGGAATATTAACTAGAAAAATAGATCGCCAACCAAAACTATCAACCAATGCCCCACCGATCAAAGGACCACCGGCAATAGCAAGTCCTACGGCACTACTCCAAATACCTAGTGCAAGTCCTCTTTGTTTTTCGGGAAATGAAGAAGTAACTATCGTTAATGATAATGACATCATAGCTGCTCCACCAATTCCTTGAAATCCTCGAAAGATATTTAACCAAATATCACTGTTTGCTAATCCACTGGCTAAAGAGCCAATTACAATAATACCCAATCCTAATAAAAATACTTTTTTACGTCCGATAATGTCCCCTAATTTTGAAACTGGCAACAACATTGCAGCATAAACTAAAGTATAGGCATTCAACACCCATTGCAGATTTGAAAAATTCGCTGAAAAAGCTTGTTGTATTTCTGGTAATGCAACATTAACAATTGTAATATCTAACATAGCCATAAATACGGCTAAACTAACCGTGGCTAAAACTAACCATTTCCTTTTTGATTGTATCAAAATAAAACCTCCTTTGATGTATATGTGCGCACAAATGCATATAAATATTAAAATAAAAAGCACTACATTATTTCAAATTCAGGAGTGCTTTCATATTGTTGGCTGTTTGTTCAAATTTATCTACAATGAAATTATTATTAGTTTTGTAATAAACTTCTCGCCCTTCTTTTCTCCTTTGAACTATTCCGAAACGACTCATGAAGTCAAGATGCCGAGAAATAACTGAACGATTCTGTGGAAAATATTCTGCAATACCACCGATTGTCATTTCACCATTTACAGAAAGGAAAACCAATAACTCACTCCGCACGGGATCAAATACTGCTCGGAAAAACTCAATGTCAATATTGTCTTCTATCAGCTTTTTACATTTATTTGAATCAAGATTTAATCCCATAGCTCTGCCCCCTAAAGTTATTATATGCATACATGTGCACATGTCAATGTTTTTTTAAGATGAAGTTTGAAATACCGATAAATATGATTATGCACTATTTTAGGATAATAATAAAAGTCAATGATCCAATCAAGCCCTCATGGATTGTGAACCGTATCATAAGTTGGGCAAGTTTTTTACTGACTTTTTCGTGCAGCAAATGCACGGCATTTATTTCTTATCTGCACTAAACTTTATCTCGAAGGGAGGGAATGCGATGGATTGGCTGGAGAGAATGAACAGCGCCATGGAATATATAGAAACAAATCTAGCAGACAAAATCTCATATGATGACATAGCGCAGATCGCGTGTTGTTCTAGTTATCATTTTCAACGAATGTTTCCATTTATTACAGGAATAACGTTATCTGAGTACATTCGACGCCGACGGTTGACATTGGCGGCTTTTGAGCTGCAGACAACAAAAATAAAGGTTATTGATGTAGCTATGAAATACGGATATGATTCTCCGGAAGCGTTCGCACGAGCGTTTAAGAATCTTCATGGGATAGTACCCATATCTGCGCGCGATAAAGGTGTTTCTCTAAAAGCCTATCCTCGGATGTCCTTTCATATTTCTATAAAAGGAGATGTCGAGATGAATTACCGAATTGAACAAAGAGGGCCTTTTGAGCTGTTCGGAGTGTATGGTCTAATTAATTCGGACATGAAAACAGCGTTCTCAGAAGTTCCTCAATTTCGTGGAAAATGTGATGATGATGGCAGTGTTGATCTTATGAACGAAATATTAGGACGTTTTGGTGACACCGTATTGCATGCTGCCTTATATGATCATACAGGAGAATCTTTCAAGTATATGATTTGTTACAATTTACCTAAGGGGCTTGAAATTCCAGAGAGATTTACAAAGCTTTCTGTCCCGGCATTAACATGGGCCATTTTCCCGGAGCCGCAATGTGATCTGCAAAAACTGTGGGAACGAATATACTCCGAGTGGTTTCCAACATCTGAATATGAGCAGGTTGATGGCCCTAGTTTCGAAATGTATTATGGCATGGCAGTGAATGTTACAGGGGAAATCTGGATACCCGTAAAGAAAAAATAACTTTTTTACTGAAGAGAAATGTAGATATGTGTTAACGAAGATGATAATTGAACAACGCTAGCTCAATGAAAGGGCCATCCTGCAAAGGATGGTCCTAAAACTTTTGTAAATTGTAGTCAAGGTTACAGACTGATCATCTTAAATGATGTAACAATAGAACGGGATAACAATGTAATAGCAGAACGATTTGATTGGCGGTAACGATACTAATGAAGATGGTGGCTCAAAAAAGTAACTAGAGATACAGCAGCATCATATAAGACTATTAAATAATTTGCCTAACAATATGGGGTAACAAACTTATGGTCATTTTTATTACATAAAAATCCATATTGTCACATGACAAAGTGATGACAACACTCACTACTCGACAATTTATATATTCTCTATTATTGAAAGAATTGAGGCTTAAGGTACAGACCTTTGAGTTCACTTTATTAATGATTAACGAAAGGGAGTGAGTGTGTATGGAACAAACTGTAACGAATCGAGTTACGGGCGAACAAATTACATTTATAGAAACGGCAAAGGATACGAACGGAGAATATTTATTAATTGAAGTTGCGCTCCCCTCAAATGGCAAAGGTCCACCATTACATATTCATGACCGTTTTGAAGAAGAATTTGAAGTGATTTCTGGCAAGCTCACGGTAACATTAGGCAAAACGGACCACATTCTAATAGCGGAAGAACGTCGTACGGCCCCTCTTAAAACACCACATACCTTTAAGAATAATCACAACGAGCCTGTTGTATTCCGTGTTCGATTAACACCACCAAGCCAGTTCGAGCAGTCTGTTCGAATTCATTATGGGCTAATGGAGGATGGTCTAACAGATGCAAAGGGTAATCCAAAATTGCTCGCACACACCGCTTTAGTGTTGTCACTACAAAACACACTAATCGTTGGCATTCCACTTTGGATACAGCGTACTATCTTTGGGCTAATTGTTAAACGTGCTCATAAAAGGGGGCTATATGAAAAACTAGAAAAGTATACAGGGAGACCTTAAGCTCTCTATTGGCAGTTAATCTGATGCGCCTTGGACAATTACACTGGATATGAGTGCAGGCACGACTTCTTGATTTTCCGTTGGACATAGAATAACGAGTCAATAAATACGACACCGATATGGAAATCAAATTGACAATCTATTTTTACCACAAGAAATAATTACTGGAGTAAACAAAGGCACCCCAACGGGTGTTTTTTGTTTCCTAATGATACGAATACCTACAATATTTGCGAAAAAGTTCGTTGATTAGCTTGAGTAATGCTAACTAGTGGAAGTTTAAGCTGAGCAAAGTTACAAATTAGATTCTGGATAATCTTCATGACCATTTCACCCGTCAACTGCGAAGGCCTAGCTTCTATTTTTGATTTTTTTGTAGTAAGCTCTATAATTATGCTGTTTATTTCAGTAAAGATAGAGCTTGAAGAGGCTGAATCTGATTATGGAACGGTTCAGTTCAGGTTGATAAACTAATCATTAATTAATGGGGAGAATCCCTGCTCTTGTACCTCACTAAAACATGATGGAAGCAGGGAGATCTGATGAATAATAGGCAAAAAGAGATTTTTCGCATTTTATTAACAGAATCGAACCGATTATTGTTAGTGCAGAATCTAGCTGATGAGATCAACTGCTCAGAGAAAACCATTCGGAGCGATCTGAAAATCATAGAAGAATATATTGGAAGGTACTCAAATACAAGCTTGGTGAAAAGGCCGGGACGGGGTATTTATCTGGAGATTGACGAAGCCGATCAGGCTGATTTATTCCACCGTCTTTATGCGGAAGAAAGCTCGGCTAGACATGAATCCGACGAGGAAAGAGTTCTGCATCTCGCTTACCGGCTGCTGATGGATGCCAAGCCCGTAGCCATTCAGGACTTAGCGTCGCAGTATTTTGTGAACAAAGCAGTTATTCGTAAAGATGTAGAGAAAATTGAGGCGTGGTTGAAACCCTTTAATCTAGCCTTGATCTCCAAGCAGAGAGTTGGCCTTGCAATTGAAGGCTCCGAAAAAAACAAAAGGACGGCGCTGGTGCGCTTGGACCAGTTGATAGACAGCTCGGAGTTGACGGGACAGATGATGATGAAACAGTTTGAACAGCACGAGATTGCTGGCGTATACAATGAATTAAGGGCATTGCAAAAGCGGCATTCGCTTTATTACACAGATGAAGCCTTTGAAAGTCTAATGCTACATATTTTGCTGATGGTCAAACGAACCAAACTTAAACAGCCGATCTCTCTCTCCGATCAAGAAATTGTTTTTTTGCAGGAAAAAGCGGAATTTACATGGGCCGAGGAGTTTTTGCTGCGGTTGAAACGGCTGTTTGCCGTGTCTTTCCCCAGCAATGAAGCGGCTTATTTAGCATTGCGCCTACTTGGCGGGAAATTCCGCTATCGTCAGGATAGTGAGGGTTCTAGTAGGGACGATTTGGCGGACAGGCAGCCTCTCTTACAGGGTATTGTCGAGCAGCTGACGCACCGGATGTCTGTGCTCAACATGATTCAATTTTCCCAAGATCAGGTACTGATGAATGGTTTGAAAGTTCATTTATATACTACCCTGAACCGTCTTGATTACGGTCTAGCCGTGTCCAATCCGATGCTGTCCGAGATCAAGAAAATGTATCCCTTTATGTTTGACCGGGTCATTGTGGCACTGGAAGAGATGGGTGAATCGCTTCATTTATCCATTCCCGAAGAAGAAGCGGCCTATCTGACGCTGCATTTCCAGGCATCTGTTGAAAGGCTTCATCAAGGCCAAAGTCATCCCAAAAAGGTGATTATCGTATGTCACATGGGCATTGGCATGTCCCAGCTGCTTCGAACGAAAATTGAACGTAGATTTCCGTCTGTGTATGTGGAAGCATCAATGGCCAAAGCGGAAGTCCATGACTATCTAGCAATCCATAAAGTTGATCTTGTCATTTCTACCGTCGCTCTTTCGGGGCTGAAGATCCCACATATACTTGTCTCCCCCTTGTTGGAGGCTAGAGACGAGCGAAAGCTGGAAAATGAAATTAAACAGCTTGATGAACCAAACAACAGACAAGAATCTATTTTTTTGAAGTACACATCCCCATTTCTGGTCTTTCTCCAGCAAGACGTACAGCACCCAGACCAGATTATATCTAAGCTGGGACAAGTATTGATGGACAAGGGATATGCGGAGGCAGGTTATGCGGAAAGCGCTCTGGGGAGAGAAATAATGTCATCTACAACTATAGGTGGAGGGATTGCCATTCCGCATGGTAGCCCTCAATTGATCAAACAATCGGTGATTGCAATCGCCACCTTAAAGCAGCCACTCCTCTGGGAAACTGAAAAAGTGGAGCTCGTGTTTATGCTTGCATTAAAAAGTGAAGAACGGGAAGAAGCGAGGCAGTTGTTTAAGGAATTGTCCCTGATCAGTGAGCGTCCGGCTTTTGTCACTGCTTTGTCCAAGGAAACTGACGTGATGAAATTTCTGAGCAGACTGAAAGGCTAAATTAAATAGGCTTTACACACGAAAAAGCGTGACCTATTAATATCGTTTTATTTTTTTGACAATAATAAATTTAGTTTTTCCGGAAGCTACGGTAAAACTTCAATCTGATAAGAGTATGTTTGGCGTTTATACTATGAATGTAAGCGGAAACATTTATAGTGAAGGAGAATGAACATGAAAATATTAGCGATAACCTCATGTCCTAACGGAATAGCACATACGTATATGGCCGCCGAAAATCTTCAAAAGGCGGCAGCTAAGCTAGGTATCCATATGAAGGTTGAAACTCAAGGCTCTATTGGAGTGGAGAATCAGTTAACCGAGCAGGATATCCGTGAAGCGGATGGCATAATTATCGCGGCGGACAAAACGGTGGTAAAGGATCGGTTTGTCGGCAAAAAGCTGCTTGTAGTTGGCGTACAAGAAGGCATCCGCCATCCGGAAGAGCTGATCAGACGGGTGATGAGCGATGAAGTGAAGGTCTACCGAGCACAATTACGGTCTGCTGAAGATATTAAGCAAGAGAAAAAATCGAAGCAAAATCCGATTTACCGCCATTTGATGAACGGTGTGTCCTATATGGTGCCGTTTATCGTTGTCGGCGGCTTACTGGTTGCAATTGCGCTGACCCTAGGTGGTGTGAAAACCCCGGGAGGTCTGGTCGTACCGGACGATTCATTCTGGAAGACAATATTGGATATCGGATCGGCCTCATTTACCTTCATGGTGCCCATATTAGCTGGTTTTATCGCGATGAGTATTGCGGACAGACCAGGTCTTGTTCCGGGTATGGTCGGCGGATTCATCGCCGCGAACGGTAGTTTTTACGGGAGTGAAGCGGGAGCCGGATTCATCGGCGGAATTATCGCCGGTTTCCTAGCGGGTTATGTAGCGCTTGGAATCAAGAAAATGAAGGTTCCTAAGGCGCTAAAACCTATCATGCCAATCATCATTATTCCAATATTCACTTCCCTGATTGTAGGTTTGATTTTTGTATTCTTGATTGGTTCCCCAATCGCGCAGGTGTTTGAATCCTTGACGGGGTGGCTCGCAGGTATGCAGGGTACAAGTTCGATTCTGCTAGCCCTGATTCTGGGTGCGATGATTTCTTTCGATATGGGCGGTCCAGTGAACAAGGTTGCATTCCTATTCGGTTCAGCTATGATCGGAGAAGGAAACTATGAAATTATGGGCCCTATCGCCGCCGCTATTTGTATCCCTCCAATTGGTATGGGACTTGCAGCGATGATTAACAAACGTAAATTTGAACCGGCGGAACGAGAGGCCGGCAAAGCATCATTTACAATGGGACTATTTGGTATCACAGAAGGTGCAATTCCGTTTGCGGCACAAGATCCTCTGCGTGTCATTCCAAGTATCATGGTAGGGTCGATGGTCGGTTCGGTGATAGCGATGCTTGGCCATGTTGGGGACAGAGTAGCCCATGGCGGACCGATTGTAGCCGTGCTAGGCGCCGTTGACAATGTGCTGATGTTTTTTATCGCCATCATTGCCGGTTCGGCGGTAACGGTTATTATGATCAGGCTGCTGAAAAAGGATGTTACAGCTACAGGCCAGGATGTCCTGGGAGAAGCAGATCTTGAATATTCTGTCGGAGTAGCTGAGACAACTGCCACAGACGTGTCTACATCGGAACAGGAAAATGACCGGACCACGACGGAAGTGACATCCATTCACATTGAGAAATTAACCGATATCCTTACGCCAGATTTGATTAACCTGGATCTGAATGGAGATACTAAGGACGCTATTATTAACGAAATGATAGGAGCGCTGGATAGAGCCGGAGCGGTAAGCTCTACCATTGATTTTAAAGAGGCTATATTGGCCCGGGAAGAAGAAAGCTCGACAGGCATCGGTCTGAATATAGCCATTCCCCACGGTAAATCGGATGCTGTACTGAAGCCAAGCATTGTGTTTGGTATCAAGCAGAACGGAGTAGATTGGAACAGCTTAGACGGAAGCGAAGCTAAACTGATCTTTATGATTGCGGTGCCGCGGAGCAGTAAGGGGAACGCCCATCTTAAAGTGCTGCAAATCTTATCCCGCAAGCTGATGGATGATGATTTCAGGGAAGAGCTCTTAGCAGTTAAATCCAAAGAAGATGCTTACCAGTTGCTTGGTCAGGTGTATTGATTCATTACGCTGAGCTTAGAATAAAATAACAAAAGAGGCTTTCTTGCTGTTACAGCAGAAAGTCTTTTTTTGATTTCAGAGTAGGCATGGCTCCAGCATGTCGTTCTCAGTAAGTATAATATTCAGTATTTGCACTGCAAACACTCGCAACAAATTTCATCAAAAAAAGCCTTTTGGAATAAAATCCAAAGGCTTTTTGTATGCTTATTTTTTTCAAGACCTTATTCAACATCATAATTGATCAGAAAGAAAAAGTCTATACTTTGGGCTGGATTTTATTTACTATTGTGAAGCCGGCAAAACTTAATAAATGGAGTGTTGTTAATGGACGTTACCTATCATCTTGATCAGGCCGACTTACAGGATTATATTGGACGGATTTTTGGTACCAGTTATGTAGTTAATTGTGTTTCACGAATGCATGGTGGCGCACAAAAGGTGGTCTACAAGATGGAGTGCAGTAATGGATTTTCCTGCGTTTTGTATGTGTGGGATCTTTCTATGAATTATTTTGAAGAAGAAAAAGCGAATGAAGATATAAATGAACAGTCCTATGGAAGTGAATTATTTGAATTAAACAACAAGTTCTTAATACAACATGGAATCCAGACCCCTGCACTTTATGATCTAAATAATGAAAAAGATCGTTACCCATTTGATTATGCGCTCGTTGAATATATAGATGGACGTAAGGCAGAAGACTATTTTCATCATGCTGATTTACGTGTTCAAGATAAAGTGTTTCAGCGGCTAGGGGATATGCTTACAACTATGCATACCAACGAGAGGCGAATTTTTGGGAAAGTCAATGCTAACGAGATCAGCACAGAACCATGTCATTTGTTAAAAATGGAAAATGCGAAAGTACAGCTAGCTTATGCCTCTCAACATATGGAGAAGATCAGGGCTAATCAAAGTAAACTACTCGATAAGCTGTACGCGTTAGAAGCAAGAATGAAGCCTAGAAAGCAGTATGGATTTATTCACGGGGAAATGGGTCCTGACCATGTATTGGTTAATGATAAGCTGGAACCCTTTTTGATCGATATCGAAGGGGCCATGTTTTTTGATATTGAGCATGAGCATAGTTTTTTGGAGATGCGATTTGGGGATTTCTACCGGTACCTTAAGAACGATAGGCTTGACCCTGACAGACTGCTATTTTATCAACTTCACCACCATATATCATTAACCTCAGCGGGTTTAAAGCTACTGCATAGAGGATTCCCTGATCAACAATTCGCAAAAGGTTTAGCTGATTATCAATCTGAACGCGCGCTTAGGTTTATTGAAAGCTGAGGGAATAACCATTAGCCTTTGGGAGCTGAATATTCGAGTTATTACACGATAACGTTTCAACGAAGCGAAGGGGGAGTCAACCTAACCTAGGGGAGACTCCCCCTCTCTTGTGCGTTCTAGGGGCAAGCCTGACGGTAGTCAAGAGGTGTATACGAAAGTAAAGACTAGTATATAGATGGGGATCACTCCCTTTCCTATACTAGAACTAGGAAGAGAAGCTGCATGAAGTAGATGCACGACCTATTTTGAGACCATGTGGAGGGGTAATATGAAGAAAAAAAGTAAAATACTTCTGATCGTCGCATTGATCCTAAGTTTAACTATCACGGCATGCGGCAAAACCACAAATGAAGGGGAGAAGCAGCCAGAGAAGCAGTCAGATACACCTGTGGAACAAAAAAATGAAGTGATTGAAGTTTCAACAGTTTCGGCAAGCGATCAGTATCTCAAATTCGATGAGGGCGAGAGCTTTGAGAAGAACTCGGTCTATGATGCGTATGAGAAAGATATCGGCGTGAAGCTCACGAATAAATGGGTGTCCGCCGATGACGTTCAATTCAAGGAGAAAGTGAAGATGTCCATCGCCTCCAATGATCTTCCGGACTTCATGAAGGTTAATGCTACACAGCTGAAAGAGCTGACCGAAGCGGATATGATTATGGATATCACGGACGTATATGACAAGAATGCGACGGATGAGACGAAGAAATTCTTATCGATGGATGGCGGAATGCAACTGAAGACCGCCACTTTCGACGGTAAACTCATGGGGATTCCAAGTTCTTATAATCCGTACCAGTATCAGTTCCTCTATGTACGCACGGACTGGCTGAAGAAATTGAACCTGCCGGAACCAAAGACGATGGCGGATCTCATGACGATCGCCGAAGCGTTCAAAACAAAAGATCCAGGCGGCACTGGGAAACCGTATGGAATTGCAATTAGCAAAGATCCATTTAACCATTCCACAGGTGTTACAGGACTAATAGCATTCTTGAATAGTTACCATGCTTATGAAAATCTTTGGATGGAAGACGGAAATGGCAATTTGGTCAACAGTGACATTCAGCCTCAAGTGAAAGACGCACTTAAGGCGATGCAGGAAATGTTTAAGAAAGGATTGATTGATCCTGAGTTCTCTGTTAAAGATGTGGAGAAAGCGGCAGAGCTCCTCTACAACAACAATGCAGGTATCGTATACGGCCAGTCTTGGGTGCCGGCTCAGCTCGCTAAAGGCGCAGTAAAGGATGGTAAAGTCGTACAAGAGTGGGGCGTATTCCCGATTCCATCGGTGGATAGCGAACCTGCACTATCACAGATCGGTTTGGGTGTTGACGAATATTATGTTATCTCCAAGCAAGCGAAGCATCCGGAAGGCGTTATTAAATTGCTGAACCATTGGATTGTCGTGGATAATCATCCGACGCCAGAACAGAAAGTGTATGAGTATGGTAAAGACCTGAAGGAGAAAGGCAACAACTACTGGCTTCTAAGCCCGCTTCGTGTTGGTAAACAAAAGGATAATAACGGTGAAATATTGCCAAAAGCGATCGAGAACAAAGACGAGAGCATTTTGGAGACGAAAGATCAAAAAACTCGTTACGAGCGTGCCATGAAGTATGTTGACGGTACGGATATCAACATGTGGTGGGAATATCTGATTTCAGGTCCAAAAGGCGCATATTCACTTGTTCCTGAAATTCAGAACAATAAACAGTACCTACAGAACAAATTCTACGGCGCACCGACTCCAACCATGGCAGATCGACAAGAAATCCTGAAGAAGAAGCGGGATGAAGTATACTTCAAGATTATGATGAATCAAGTATCCGTGGATGAATTCGATAAATTCGTGGAAGAGTGGAAAAAGCTTGGCGGCGACGAAATGACCAAAGAAGTCAATGAATGGTACGCGACTAACAAACAATGATAGCAGGAGAATCGAGGGGTTGGACACAAACGACCTCTCTTTTCTTTAACCTAGTTTTTAATTTTTTAGTCCTATAGCGAGGTGGATGGCATGAATGTATTAACGCGTATGTGGAAAAGGGAGTGGCCGCTTCACTTGATGTTGGTTCCTGGGATCGTATTGGTCCTCATCTTCAGTTATATCCCGATGGCCGGCATTATGATGGCCTTTCAGAAATACGTACCGAATAAAGGGTTGTTCGGCTCCCCATTTATTGGTCTTAAAAACTTTCAGTTACTGATGGATTACCCCGATATCGGCCGGATATTCTTCAATACAGTATACATTGCGGTGATGAAAATTGTAGCAGGCATGGTCGTTCCGGTCACCATAGCGATACTGCTGAATGAGCTGCGGAAAGAATGGGTCAAACGGACCTTCCAGACGCTCGTGTACTTGCCGCATTTTCTATCATGGGTCTTGTTAAGCGGTATTCTAATCGATGTATTGTCTCCATCTTCCGGTATTCTCAATCAAGTGCTTGGCTTGTTTGGTATCGACCCTGTTTTTTTCCTGGGAGACAATAAATGGTTCCCTTATGTCATGGTCATATCGGATGTATGGAAAGAGTTCGGATTTGGTACGATTGTCTATCTGGCTGCGCTTACCAGTATTAATCCGTCACTATACGAGGCAGCGGAGATCGACGGCGCAGGACGCTTTAAGCAGACGTTACATGTGACGCTGCCGGGGATGCTTCCTATTATCGTCCTCATGTTCACGCTTAGTATCGGGAATGTACTGAATGCCGGATTTGATCAAATCTTCAATCTATACAGTCCTCCGGTCTATGAGAGTGCGGATATTATCGATACCTTCGTATATCGTATGGGGATTGAGCAAGCACAGTTCGGTTTCGCTACGGCCGTAGGACTACTGAAATCAGTCATCTCTTTCGTATTCGTATCTATGTCCTATATCTTAGCCTATCGTGTAGCGAATTACCGCATTTTCTAATGCGATCGTCGGTAATTCAGAAGGGAGACACATCGTGCGTACTAACAGATCATTCGGAAGGAAATTGTTTTTGATATGTAATTTCATTTTTCTGGGATCCGTATCTTTCTTATGCCTCATGCCTATTATTCATATTTTGGCGCTCTCGTTCAGCTCCGGGCAGGCAGCATCCGCCGGAAAAGTCATCCTGTGGCCAGTTGAATTCACAACGGCTGCTTATGCTAACGTATTTGGAAAACCTGAATATTTACGTGCATTCTGGGTATCGATTCAGCGGGTCCTTATGGGAACGACAATCAGCATGTTCCTGACGATTATCACGGCCTATCCATTATCCAAAGATTCTCGCCAATTTCGGCTGCGGACCTTCTATTCATGGTTCTTCGTATTCACGATTTTATTCAGTGGCGGGCTTATTCCAAACTATTTAACCGTGAAGAACCTTGGGATGCTCGATACAATCTGGGCTTTGGTGCTGCCAGGAGCGATTATGGTGTTCAACGTTATTCTGCTGCTGAATTTCTATCGCAGTCTGCCCAAAGAACTTGAGGAATCTTCGCTGCTCGATGGGGCGGGTCAATTTACTACCTTATGGAAAATATATGTGCCGCTATCGTTGCCGGCATTGGCAACGACAGGTCTTTTCACCATGGTGGGGCATTGGAATAGCTGGTTTGACGGTATGATTTATATGAATCATCCCGAGAATTATCCGCTGCAGACCTTCCTGCAGACGATCATTATCAAAATGGATTTCCGCTTTATTAAACCTGAGAGGGCAGAATTAATGCTCAAATTGTCCGATCGTACGAGCAGAGCCGCTCAAATTTTCGTAGCAGCATTTCCGATTCTAATCGTGTATCCGTTCTTGCAGCGGTTCTTCATTAAAGGAATTGTGATGGGGAGTGTCAAAGAATAAAATAGGGCACTCAAACTAAGACATTGCATTGCAGGAGAACAAACGATGAAAATCCGATTCTTGATTAAAGATTCCTCTATATTCCAGAAAATAATGGCTGCCTTTCTGGCAGCCTTGTTTCCGCTCATGGCGATTACCTGGTTGATTAATGAGAAGGGTTCGGACAATATTCGGAGTGAGATTTCCGAGTCTATTCTAAATACGACTCGCTTCTATCTGGATTCACTCGACAAGGAAGCAGACCGGATCAGCCGTTATTTGCCGAACTATGTGATGGACAAAGACTTGATGGAAATTGCAACTACAGGCAATTACATGAGTTATTACGATCGTGCGCAAAAAATATTAGATATCCAAAGACGGCTTGAATTGATGAAGAACTCAAGTCCATTTATACAAGAAGCAAGGGCGTATATCCCTCTTATCGACCGAACGATACTTAGCAATAAATTTGAAACTTCGACGAATATGCAGGAATATGCTTCTATGCAGCAAAACAAGGGATTATACGAAGAACCTTTCATTTACTGGAATGATCGATTATTTATTTCCATGCAATACCCCATTAATACCGTTAAAAATCCGATTTATATCGTAGCGGTTGAATTATCGACTACCAAAATCAGAGAAACGTTATCTCAAATCGGCAGCTCGCGTGGTGGACAGAGCGTATTACTCAATCTGGAACGTGGTTGGGAGATCGAGAGTGACATGGATCCTGAACTGTTGGAACACATGAAATCCTTCGCTGCGGATAAGCGGGAATTGCAAAAAGACGAAGGATACGAAACGATTATGTATAATAGTAAGCGGTTTCTTACGGTATATAAATACTCCAGTCTCTGGAATTCCTATTCGATTATGTGCATTCCCGAGGAGAAGATCTTGGGTTCCCTTGAGATCTATCGAGCATTGTTCTGGTGGGCTTGCGTGCTAGCTGTAGGTATTGTCGTTTTCTTCTCCTACTTTCTATTACGATTTATCTATCGGCCATTAATGAAACTTGTGCATTCCTTTCGGCGCGTTCAGCAGAATAGGCTGGAACCGATCGTGATCGATCGCGGAGCTGATGAGTTCGGGTATTTGTACCACGCTTTTAATAATACGATCCGATCCTTGAAAACACTAATCGAGGAAAATTACGAGCAGCAAATCAGGAACCAGCGTTCCGAACTGAAACGATTGCAATCGCAAATTAATCCTCATTTTTTATATAATTGTTTTTTTGTATTGTGCCGGTTAATTAAATCCGAGAATCAGAAGGAAAAGGCTTATCAATTCTGCCTGTACATCGGACAATATTTTCAGTTCATTACTCGCGATGACGAGGATGATATTCCGCTGGGGCTGGAGGTCAATCATTCTCGCACGTATGTAGACATGCAAACCATATGTTACGGAGACCGTATTCAAGTCAAGTTCGAAGGTGATGTTCCCGATTTCTTCGTGCCGAGGCTGATTCTGCAGCCGATCATCGAAAATGCTTATAAGCATGCCTTGGGCAATATGATTCAGCAGGGTGAGCTATGGGTTCACTGTGAGCGGGTGGGTGATGTATTCTCCATCTATGTCGAAGATAACGGCCGAAGCATCTCCGATGCGGAGATCGAACAGCTTCAGAAGCGGCTGCGTCAATCCACCACTCGGATGGAGGAAACAACCGGAATCATAAATGTACATCGCAGAATACAGCTGCGGTACGGTGAGGAATATGGCATTACAGTGTCACGTTCTGCTCTTGGTGGACTTCAAGTAAGAATCAATCTGAGCGCGAACTAGAGGAGGAATCAGCATGTACCGACTGCTAATCGTCGATGACCTTCCCATTATTGTCGATGGTCTTCTGGAGCTATTCAATGAGACCGATCATTTACAACTCGAGGTTATGAAGGCATATTCAGGTGAAGAAGCACTGGAGGTACTGTCTCATCATCGTATTGATATCGTGATTTCCGACATTAAGATGCCTGGACTGGAAGGGATTGAGCTGCTTCGGGAAATCAAATCCCAGTGGCCGGCCTGCAAAGTTATTTTCTTAACAGGATACAATGATTTTCATTATGCTAAGAGCGCAATTACGTACGGTGGGTTCGATTATATTCTGAAGGTCGAAAGTGATGAGAAAATTATTCAGTCCGTAGAACGGGCGATTGAGAAAATTGAAGAAGAAAATAACCAAGAACAGATGATTGCTAGAGCGCAATCCAAAATGAGACTGGCATTGCCCTCTCTGCAAAAAGAGTATGTGTGGGAGCTCTTTCAAGGCAAGCATGTATCGGATAGCCAATTAAAGCAGGCGTTCAAAGAAATCGATATCCCGCTTGATGCGACATTGCCGGTTTACTTGCTCATAGGCAGGGTAGACGCATGGAAAGAAATGTTCACGACGCCGGATAAAGCGTTATTGACTTACGCCGTACAGAACATTTGCGATGAGTATTTGTCCACGCAGGTCAGATGCTATTCCGTTGTATTCGAGTTATCCAAAATCATCTGGATGATTCAACCGAAAATCCCGGATAGATCGTCTATCGAATACGGGGATCAGGATTGGATCAGAGCTCATCGGTATACGAGCGGTATTCTGGAGACTGTGCAGGGAAATTGCAAGAGATTGCTGAGTTTGTCGGTTTCTTTCCTTCTTGGAAGTGAAGCAACGACATGGGATAACATATCTGATCGGTTTCACTCGATCAAATACGGTCTGGTACAAGGACATGGATTATTTGATGAGGTCATATTGACCGATAAAGACATTCAAAGAGAAGTGAACGGTGATCTGAGTGGGAACTACCGCGATGCCTTCTATCACGCCCGTGTTCAATTGCTGATGTCTTGTCTCGAGAATAATCATCGGGAACAATTCAACAAGCTGTATGCCGAACTAACGTCCATTTGGAATGATGAGGAGTCGCCGAATGAGCGGAAGATCGAACTGTATCATTCACTTTCAGCTATTTTTCTGTTCTATATCCATAAGAATCGGGAAATTCGGGATTATATCAATACGCTGATGGATCTGGATAAGTTATATCGCTATGGAGATTCCGCATCATGGTCGGAGCTGATTCAATACTTCTCGCAAATGGCGGATTGCTTCTTCGAATGGAATGCGCTGCGGGGTACGCAATTGCCGACAGAGGTCGTGAATAAAGTACATCGATATATTGAAGAACATATTTCCACGGATATCTCCTTAAATGCGCTGGCCGATTACGTTAGCTTGAATCCATCGTATTTATCCCGGCTTTATAAGCAAATCACTGGAATGGGGTTATCTAAATATGTGAACGACTATCGTAACCTGATCGCCAAAGATATGCTGCTCAACACATCGATGAAAGTGAATGAAATTGCTGCTGCCCTGGGGTACAACTCCGCGCTTGCGTTTATTCGCTTCTTCAAGAAGCAGAACGAAACGACGCCGCAAGATTTCCGTATGGCAAGGATCCATATACAGAATCAAGGTCAATAAATGTATATGAAATGTCAGTAACGATCTCTTTTGCCTCCGTTCCTACCGCCTTACAATGGAAGTACACTAGGTGCGCAAGAGGAGGAGTAGTCTTGAGAACATTAACAGCTGTATTACTTGGCGCTGGCAGTCGAGGAAGATATATTTATGGGCCCTACGCGGAGAAGTTCCCGAATGAATTAAAGATTGTTGCCGTAGCTGAGCCGGATGATGAACGTAGAAATCGATTTGCAGAGATTCATAGAATTGCCCCAGAGCATGTTTACGATTCTTGGGAGAAAGTATTCGATCAGGGTCAAATTGCGGACGTGATGATAATTGCTACGCTCGATCGGATGCATTATATACCAGCGATGAAAGCGATGGAGCTAGGCTATCATGTTATGCTAGAGAAGCCGATGTCTCCTTCCATGGAAGAATGCATCGAATTGGAGCAAGCTTCGCTTCGGTATAAGCGATTGCTCGTCGTAACCCATGTCCTGCGATATTCCCCATTCTGGTCTGGGATCAAAAAATGCATTGAAGACGGTGAACTCGGAACGATAGGTACGATTCAATTAACCGAAAATGTGGGCTACCTGCATATGACACACAGTTATGTCCGCGGGAATTGGCGTAATTCGGAGGAGACGAGTCCCATGATCCTGGCCAAATCATGCCATGATCTGGATCTCATCTCCTGGCTTATGAATCAACCGTGTACAAGCGTGAGCTCGTACGGATCATTACTGCATTTCAGGGCAGAGAACGCTCCGGAAGGCTCCACGGATCGCTGTATCAACGGCTGTGAGGTTGAGAAGGAATGCGCCTTCTCGGCGATGAAAATATATATTCAGCCCCCGGGACATCCTTGGGCACGCTATATGACGAATGATTTGTCGCAAGAGGGGATCTTGAAGGCGCTGAAGGAAGGACCGTGGGGTCGCTGCGTGTATCACTGCGATAATAATGTTGTGGATCACCAGGTGGTCAACATGGAGTTCGAGAACGGAGCGAACGCATCGTTTATCATGTCAGGGCTGACACAGAGCGGCACGCGTCGGGTTCAAATTATGGGAACGCAAGGCGAGATCATTGGGGATATGGACAAAGGATCCTTCACGCTATACCGCTATGTATCGGGCGAGAAGGTTGAGATTGGCTGCAATGTGGAAGGTGATGGTCATGGAGGCGGCGATGACCGTATGGTAGGCTCATTCCTGCGGAATGTGCGTCAATTTGACAGCAATCCATCGCAAGGCTTGACCTCGGCGACGGCATCCCTGCAGAGTCATTTGATCGCATTCGCGTCGGAACATTCGAGATTGAATGCAGGTCAGGCTGTCAAGCTTTCGGACTTGCAGAAGAAAGAAGAATATAAGATAAAATGATACTAGGAAGATAAGCCTTAGATTTATCGGAAAATGAAGAAATAACCCCTTAGCCTTCCTCACCCTTAGGGTGGGGAAGGTTTTTCTTTACATAATCTCAAGGCATAATAAAAGACCGCTCTACTGGAATAACTTCCGGATCTGCGGCCTTAGGACAAGATTCTATTATAGGGTCAATCTGTATCTAAAGGTGGTGAGATTAATGGAATTTAACAGTCTTGATACGAGCTTCTTCTTCATAAGTGAGTGGTTTTGGGGATCTTGGAGTGTGCAAGTGGCGTTGCACAGAATATTCCATTTTTTGATAATCCTCATTACCTGAATTCATCGTTGGATTCCAATTTTCCGTTACCCAATTTTTAAGTTCCTTAAGACCTGCTAGCATTTCCTCCAGCCTCCTTTGGCGAAGAAACAATGTATTTTATATTGTTCTGGTTACGCTTTCATTATATCATGGAAATTAGTTTTTTAAAGCTGTGTCCACGTGAAAAACACAGTTTTTAAGTGAACATTGTGTGTTAATTAGGGTTTGTGCTTCCTATGGAGAAAATCGTCTCCTGGTAGGAGACACTTTCATTAGATTTAAAAGGATAATCAATTGCCCCTAAGCGTTGCGAACAATTTCTAGTAATTACTATTCCGGCGAATGATTTTAAGCTCGTAGATAGTGTTACTCTGATAATAAGAACAGCAGCTTATAGCGTACGATATTCTATTTTTAAATGGAAAATAAGGTCTTCTTTTATGGGCATTCACTTAAATGAAATTATTTTTCTAGTAATGATTGTTCTTCTGGTGGAAATAAATTTTATTTTATAAAAAATAGAGAAAATAATTTACAGAATCAAATTTAAGTGATATCTTGAATATGTAGAAAAGAAACCGTTCACATCTTAAGGGGGATTAACAATGATTTTGGAAAAGTTTCACGGAATTATACCTGCCTTCTATGCTTGCTACGATGATCAAGGAAATATTTCGGAATCCCGGACGCATACCTTATGTGATTACTTATTTGAAAAAGGAGTTCAAGGTGTTTATGTGGGAGGAAGTTCTGGAGAATGTATCTACCAGAGTCTGGACGAACGCAAAGCGGTACTTAGCTATGTAGCTAGTAACCTGAAAGGTAAAATGACACTGATTGCTCATGTTGGAGCCCCTTCCACTAGAGATAGTATCGAATTAGCAAAACATGCGGCGAGCTTAGGATATGATGCACTATCCGCAATCCCACCTATCTATTTCAAATTACCTGATAGCGCAGTCTCTAAATATTGGAGCGATATTATGGACGCAACTCCGCTACCGTTCATTATCTACAACATTCCTCAGACTACAGGGTATACACTGACCCCGGCTTTATTCCAGAAGCTTCTTGCTAATGATAAGGTTATCGGTGTTAAGAATTCTTCTATGCCAACTATGGATATTGAAAGATTTAAAAGAGTGGGTGGAAAAGATGTAGTGGTCTTTAATGGACCGGATGAACAGTATGTAGCGGGAAGAATCATGGGAGCCGATGCAGGCATTGGTGGTACTTATGCGGTGATGCCGGAGTTGTTCTTGCAGGCTAATAAATTTGTACTCGCTGGGAAGTTTGAAGAAGCAGGACAACTTCAAAGTGATATTAACGATATCATCATCGCGCTTTGTTCCCTCAAGGGTTCTATGTATGCGGAAATTAAAGAGGTTCTGAGATTGAGAGGTGTAAACATTGGTAGTGTAAGAGCACCGCTTGAAGGGGTAGCCGCTGAAGATGCGGGTCCAATCGCAGACATTATGAAATTGATTGATCAAGCAATCGAAAAATATTGTGGTTAATGAAATGAAGAGAACGATCGTATGCTTTGGTGATTCCAATACTTGGGGCTACGACGCAGAGACGGACCAAAGGTTTAATGATGAAATACGTTGGACCGGACTTCTTCAATCAGAATTGTACAACACTTATCGTGTCATAGAAGAAGGGCTTCCCGGTAGAACCAGTGTTAGTGAGGATCCGTTATTTGAAGGGTTAGCCGGAATATCTTATCTCTATCCATGCCTCATGTCACATGCACCACTTCATTTGGTAGTAATCATGCTTGGGACGAATGATACGAAAGAAAGATTTGCATTAACTTCGTATAACATCGCACAAGGTATTGTTAGACTCGCTCATAAAGCTAGAGGGAGCGGGACAGGACCAGCGGGAAAAGCACCGGAAGTACTTGTGATCGCACCGCCCCCCATTGGGGCAGCGTATATTCATACTCCCATTGGTAAGCCAATGGGGAGTAATTGTAGTGAGAAATCCATAGAGATCTCTCAGCATCTCGGGAATTTTCTTAGAGGGACAGACATCCACTTTATGGATGCCAGCGAAGATGTATCGATGAATGAAATAGACTACATGCATCTTGATCGACAAGGGCATCGGAACATGGCTGATTTAGTGAAATATCATGTCAAACGGATATTAGAATAGGGGAGGATTTAAAATGAAGAAGAAACGTGTACTCTCAACAATGGTTGCATTAATGGTAATTATTTCATTGATTTCAGGATGCTCTGGTAACAATGCAGCAAGTTCTAATACATCCGATAATACTGCTAAATCTGGCAAGGAAAAAGTCGCGATTAAAGTATGGCTGACCCCTCAGTGGAAAGGTGTTGTGGATGCAACGGAACAAGGAGCTGACTATGATAGCTTCCTTAAGGCTGCAGCTGAGAAATTCAAGGCACAATATGATAAATATGATGCAGACATTCAGGTTGAAGTTATTGCCGGAGATCAGCGCGACCAACTCCTCAACGTTAACTTGAGCGGAGGAACTCCACCAAATGTCTTCTTTGAAAGCGTATTCCCAATGGGCGATTATGTTCATCGTGGAGCTTTGGAGCCTTTGACTGACATCATCGATGAGGGCGCAAAAAGTGATATCGCACAAAATTACTGGGATGCAGTAACGTTCGGAAAAGATGTGTACTTCTACCCATTCCAACACAATCCAGGCACTTTGGTCTACAACGCAGACATGTTTAAAGCGGCTGGTTTAGACAAGTTCGTAGGTGGAGAGTCCGAAATTAAGACTTGGAACTTGGATGAGTATCAACAAATCTTGGACGGTCTGAAAAATAATCTTCCGAAAGACAAATATTCTAATGCCTATCCAATGGCACTGTACGCTGTGAATAACCAAGGAGATACATGGAACCTTGCATACTTAAGAATGTTCGGCAACAAGTTCTTCGATGATCAAGGGAACATTGTTCTGAATGATGCGAATGGAGTTAAAGCTGCAACATGGCTGAAAAAATTATATGACGGCGGATATACAAATCCAGGCGCTGAATCTGTATCCTCCAATGATGCCAATGCCATGTTCCAGAATCAGCAGCTGGCGATCAGTTTCACCAATCCAATCCTGTTTAATGGAACAAAAGCAAATATGGAATCCGGCACGTCTGCTAAGTTTGATATGCGTCTTGCTAATATTCCGTCCGAAAGCGGAGATCCTCTATCCTTTACTTATGTAGTTGGTGCTAGTGTATTTAAGTCCAAAGATGCGAAGAAGACTGAAGTGGCTAAAGATTTCGTGAAGTTCTTTTCAAGTGATCCTGAACTAGTTAAATCCTCTAAGAATGGTATTCCTGTGAGAAGCTCGGTGGCTGAAGAACTTAAGTCGGAGAATCCTCTCTTTGCTGCTTATGATGCCAACTCAAAATATTTGTTTAACTTCACGGGCAACGTTCCAGGATATAGCCAATTAAGAGAAGTTTTGTACCCTGATCTACAGGCGCTTTACATGGGAGCAAAGACACCAGAACAGTTTGTACAAGATTATCAGACCAATGGTAATAAAGTGATTGATACGAATAAAGCTAGCTCTGTCATTTTCCAATAATCTAAGAACAGGTAAACAATAAACGATTAACAGCCTTTAGAGTCTGAAGAGGCTCCAAGGGCTGTTAATTAGAAAGGTAAACGATATGAAACTACGTAGTAATTACCTAAAAGAGAATATTACAGGTTATCTGTTTATTTTACCTCAGATGATCGTATTCTTAGCCTTTCTTGTCTATCCGATCTTAGAAGGGATGCGCCTGAGCTTATACCAAATTAATTATGATAGTGAGAAGTTTGTGGGTTTGGCTAATTACACCACATTGTTTAATGATCCGGTATTCTTCAAGGCGATCTTCAATACGATTATATTCGTAGTCTTTATCGTCCTGCTTACAGTGGGCTTTGCCTTATTTGTAGCCTCGGCTGTATTTGATAAGAACGCTAAGTACGTTTCCTTTATAAGAGGGAGTTATTATATCCCGGTCATGGTATCCATGGTTGTTATGAGTATGGTATGGAGCTTCCTGCTGAATCCTGCTAACGGACTTATTTCTTTTATATATAAAGATATGGGACTTGGGACGATTAATCTTCTAGGAAATCCAAAGACAGTTTTGCCAGTGGTGATCTTTGTGACCTTCGCGACTAACGTGGGCCAAGCCATTATTCTGTATATTGCTTCGATGATTGGTGTATCTAAAGAGCTTTTTGAAGCAGCAGAAATCGACGGTGCAAGCAGATGGCAAGTGATTACGAAGATCCTCATTCCTTCTGTAGGACCAACAACGACCTATATTACGATTATCAATATTATTGCTGTTCTAAAAATATTTGTAGTCATCCAGTTATTAACTGGCGGTGGTCCGAACAATTCATCGGTAACCTTGATGTACTACCTCTATAATAATGCCTTTAAGTACAACCAACTCGGCGTAGCTTCTGCGGTAGGCGTTATCATGTTCGTGATTACATTGTTATTATCTGTGCCTCAGCTACGAAGCATGATTAAGGTGAAGTGAGGGGGAATACAACATGTCGAAAATAAGAAATAAGAAGAAGAGAGAGAAGTTTGATGTGATATCGAATGTGATCATTGTCCTCTTCGCGCTCCTTAATCTTTTTCCATTATATTGGTTATTCACAAGTTCTCTCAAGAACAGTTCAGATGTCGTGAAGATGCCTCCAGACTGGTGGCCTAAATCGATCACTTTCTCCAACTATGTGGATGTGTTTCAGAACCAACCGGCTTTGAGATGGACGTTTAATAGTATTTATGTTTCAGGCGTATCTACGATTATCGTTATTATTGTAGGCGCTATGGCTGCCTATGCGTTCTCAAAGATCAATTTTAAAGGTAAAGATATCATCTTCATTATTTTCATATCTAGCTTGATGATTCCTAAAGAAATTATGATCGTGCCTTTATTCCGGATTACACAGCAATTTGGAATGGTGAATTCGTATAACGGTATGATTTGGCCGAACGTTGCGGGTGCATTTGGAGTGTTCTTATTAAAAGGATTCTTCGATTTAACCCCTAATGCTTTAAGAGAAGCCGGGAGAATAGATGGTGCAAATGAATGGAGGATCTTCACTCGCATCATGGTGCCTATTATTAAACCTGGTATCGGAGCCTTATTTATTCTGAATTTTGTGCAAGTCTGGAATGATTATTTGTGGCAGCTGGTTATAGGCCAAGAGAACAAAATGAAAACATTAATGGTTGGTACTGCAACCTTAATGCAGGATCTGAATCCTAATTTCGCATATAAAATGGCCGGAGCCACCATTGCTGCAATTCCGATGTTGCTAGTGTTCATGTTATTTCAGCGGTTCTTCACCAATGGAATTACAGCAGGAGCAGTGAAAGAATAAATAAAAATGTGGAGTGGGTTACTGATGAATACTGAAAATAATGTACTTAAAAAGATAAAACATAAACTAGTCGTCTCCAGTCAAGCCTTACCCGAAGAACCGCTGCATAGTCCGTTTATAATGGGAAGAATGGCTTATGCAGCATACTTGGGCGGTGCTTCAGGCATTCGGGCAAATAGTGTAGCAGATATTCAAGAAATTAAGAAAACAGTGGATTTACCTATCATTGGGATCATCAAAAGGGTATATGAAGGTTCTGAAGTGTTTATTACACCAACCCTGAAGGAAGTAGATGAGCTTTACCGCGAAGGGGTAGATATCATTGCTATGGACGCGACAGACCGGACTCGGCCGGATGGATCAACCATCTCAGAACTATTTCCTCACATAAGAGAGACCTATAAAGATCAACTGTTTATGGCAGATTGCTCTACATTTGAAGAAGCTGCTAAAGCTGTTGAGCTGGGATTTGATCTTATAGGAACCACCTTAAGTGGATACACAAAGTATACGAAAGACCGTTCACTCCCGGATTTTGAGCTAGTCAAACAAATCGTGACCAACTTCTCTGTGCCTGTGATAGCTGAAGGCGGTGTTTCCACTCCTGAAGAACTGAAGACAATGTTCGATCTGGGTGTTTATTCAGCAGTAGTCGGCTCAGCGATTACAAGACCAATGGAGATTACCAAAAGGTTTGTAGACGCTATTCAGTAGATTGCCGGAGAGGGTAGATAAGGATGAGAATTCTCGCTGTAGATATTGGCGGTACCAATACCAAGATGTGTATATGTGATCAACTTGGGAATGTTCATAACTTTAAGGAGTATGCAACAGAGAGCCTCTTGGGAGGGCCGCATGTAATCTCAAGATTACTTGATAAAATTGCAGAAAATGATGATTTTGATGCCATTGCTATAAGTACGGCCGGTCAAGTCAATGCTGAAGAAGGAATTATAGTCTATGCTAACGAAAATATACCTAGATATACAGGGATGAAGATTAAGGAAATTGTAACTAATCATTTTCATAAACCTGTTATGGTAGAGAACGATGTGAATTCAGCAGCATTAGGCGAGGCTCATTATGGTGCTGCCCACAACTTTAACAATTTCTTATGTTTGACGTTTGGCACGGGCATTGGTGGTGCCATAGTAATGAACCGCCAAATCTATAAAGGAGCAGATGGGGTGGCGGCCGAATTTGGTCATATCCTGACACATCCATTGTCAGATGCGGTGGAGGGACTGCCTTTTTATGAGAAGTATGCTTCAACCACTGCCTTGGTAAAGGCGGCTCAGCAGGCAGATCCTGAATGTATAGACGGAAAAGTCCTTTTTGATAAAATCAACAAAGGGGACGAAGCTCTAAAACAGATTTTGGATTCATGGGTAACTGAGGTGTCCGTGGGCTTAGCTTCAATTATTCATATTTTCAATCCATCCGCTATAATTATTGGAGGCGGCGTTATGGAGCAAGAAGATTTAGTTCAAAGGGTTGAGGAACGGACGAAATCTTTAATTATGGAGAGTTTCGCGGGTGTAAGAATTGTTAAGGCCTCACTTGGGAATAAGGCAGGCTTGCTAGGCGCTTCCTCTTTATTCGCACATTAAATCATTATAAAGGAGGGGCTTATTTGCGAACAATCAGTATTTTTTCTTCGATTCATTCCAAGTACAATAATTTGACGAATACGGAGAAGAAGGTAGCGGACTACGTCCTTGAGAACACGAGAAGTGTTGTCTATATGTCGATTACTGATCTTGCAGACGCGTGCGATGTAGGTGAATCAAGTATTTTTCGATTTTGCAAATCTTTAAGTTATAAAGGGTATCAAGAGTTCAAGATTGCACTTGCTCATAGTATCACTGTGGAGAATGAGATCCCGCAGCTTACGGATCAAATTCTAATGGATGACACTACGGAAGCCGTGGCTTCTAAAGTGCTGACCACAAATGTAAGTGCACTGAACGAGACCTATAATTTAATTGATATACAGAAGATCAATGAAGCTATTGATTATATGATAAATGCGGAACGAGTATCTTTTTTCGGTGTAGGCTCTTCATTAATCACGGCGATGGAAGCTAAAATTAAATTTATGCGCATCACAAACAAAACGGAGTGTTTGATGGATTCACATCTGCAGATGATGTCTGCGGCGCTAATGTCTAACCGAGATGTAGCTGTAATCATTTCTTACTCCGGTTCAACTAAAGATAGTATCGAGGTTGCAAGAAAAGCAAAGGAACGAGGCGCTAAGGTGGTATCCATTACGAGATTTGAGAAGTCACCTTTAACGTCGTATTCGGATCTTACCTTACTTTGTGGTGCTAATGAGGGTCCTCTGCAGGGCGGTTCATTATCTGCAAAGATCTCACAGCTCTATCTGCTGGATATTCTATATGTAGAATATTTCAAAAGAACAAGTGAGCAGTCCATTATCAATAAAGAAACAACAGCTGCGGCAGTTAGTGAGAAGCTACTGTAAGTGCGAGTTCAAAAAGTATGGTTTTCAGCACCGAGAAGATTGGATGAAG
>NZ_NFUX01000080.1:0-31256 GCF_002264385.1 Paenibacillus sp. VTT E-133280 | reverse complement strand
TGAATGTTTGGACTTCCGGCCGCTGTTGTCACCAGATTTCTTGATTAATACCATGTTTCATGGTTGAAATCCGGTGACAAAGGCGGTCACTACGTTCCTACAGTTCCAAACTTCCCCTCCATCACTTTTCCTTTTTAGAATGTTTTTAGTTCAACTTATATAGAAGGTTTTTTTATCCGTGTTGCTTCTAATCAATTTATAGCGTGCTCTAATGCATAGTCTTCAAGCTGAATATCTACCTGCTGATCCAGGGCTAGCTTGGCTAGCTGCTCACCAAGAAAAGGTCCCATCGTTAATCCGGATGCCCCTAGTCCATTAGCCACAATTAGCTTATTCCAGCCTTGAACCCTTCCTAGCACCGGAAGAAAATCTGCAGCAAAGGGACGGAACCCTACTCTTATCTCATTTAGGCTGCAATCGGCAAGGCCGGAAGCCGTTTGCAGACCTTTATTTAATATTTCTTGCATTCCACCTGCGGTTACAGAGGTATCATAACCTACGACATCATTCTCGTGAGTAGCACCTACCACGATATTTTGATCCGCAAATGCAAGGATATATTGATCTGTAGGTGGCATTACCACAGGCCATTGCTCTGTACTCGCTTGTTTAGCAAGCTTCAAGTGCATAATTTGAGCCTTCTGATAACGCACCTGGAGCATGATCCCGAGCGGATGAAGCACCGCATTGGACCAGGCTCCTGCGCACACAATCACTTCATCCGCCGTGAATGTCTGATCTCCTACGCTAACCGCTTTAATTTCGTGATTCTCATGCTCTAAGATAGCATCTCCCTCAATCATCTGTGCACCGTTACGCTGTGCTGCTCTTAGCAAAGCATCACGTAATGCACGTCCATCCACTCTTGCTGCACCCGATACATGAAGCGCATGATAGCCTTCCGATAATAATGGAAACTTCTCTTGTGCTTCCAGATCCGTCAGCATCGTAAGTTCACCGATTTCAGGTGCGTCCTCTCTGCGAAGCTCCGCTCTTTCCTTCATCGCAAGTAATTTTGATACATCATCATGAATACATATCGCTCCTACTTTTGCATATCCGGTCTCGGCTTCTCCAGCCTCTTGAAGCTCCTGAATAAGAGCTGGATAGAAGCTTGCTCCCGCTTTAGCAAGGCGATACCATGCTTTGTTTCTACGTTGAGACAACCATGGACAAATAATCCCTGCGGCTGCATCTGTTGCTTGTCCAACATCTTTACGATCTATAATGATGACTTCAGCACCTAATTTACTGATCTGATAAGCTGCTGAAGCTCCTAATATCCCTGCACCAATTACAATAACCTTTTTCATGTCCGAAGTCCCTTCCGTTATTCACTTTTAATTAATAAATATAAGAAGTAAGGAGCGCCGATTAAAGCCACGACCACTCCTGCTGGTATTTCCGTATTGGCTACGACCATTTTACCAAGCGCATCTGCAATAACCACTAATCCGCCTCCGATTAATAAGCATGCGGGAATCATGATTTTATGGCCACGAAAGAGACGTCTAACTAAATGTGGAACTACCAGTCCTACAAATCCAATACTACCACTCACAGCAACCGCTGGTGCTGCCAATAAGACACTACACACTAGAAACAAAACACGATATTTATTTAAAGACACCCCTAAGCTGATGACTACGGGATCGTTAAGCCTTAACACATCCAATATAAGATGTTTCCGAATTAATAAAGGCACAATAATAAGTAACCAAGGTAGCATAGCATACACATGATTCCAATTACTATTCCCAATGTTTCCTGCCAGCCACACCTTGATCATTTGATATTGTGAAGGTTCTAGTACGAAGGTTAACACAATCATAAAGGCACTAATCGCAGCCGCAATAGCAATGCCTGTATAAATTAATCGTATGGGAATAATACCCTGATTGCGATCATAGGACAGCAAAAATAATAGGGCCACAACGAAAAACCCACCCATTAACGCATACAATGGCTGAACATAAGTATGTAGACCGGTAGAGCTATTTTGTAAAAGTAAAAATAACATCATGGATAATCCAGCACCAGCATTTATCCCTAGTATACCTGGGTCTGCTAATGCATTTCGACTTATAGCTTGTAGCAGCATTCCTGCTATCGCCAACGCGCCACCCACTAGAAAACCCAAGATCATACGAGGAATACGAAACTGAAAAAGTACAAGCTCCTGCCTCGTTGTGCCATTGCCTAATAAGGTTTGCCATAACTCTTGTAAGCTTAAGCTGCTTTGACCGGTAGATACACTATAGATAAAACCTAGCAGTAAAAGTATAGCTATGATTATAAATTTCCAGCTTAGCTTCACTATAGCTCCCGCCTTTCTTTACGTGCCAAAAATAGAAAGAACGGGACACCGATAACGGCAATTACAGCACCAACAGGAATTTCATAAGGGGCATTTACAATCCGTGCCACTAAATCAGCAAGTACAACAAGGATTGCCCCTAGAACGGCGGATAGAGGAATAATATAACGATAATCGACACCAACGAAGTAACGAACCAAATGAGGAGCCATTAACCCAACAAAGCTTACAGATCCAGCTAAAGCACATGAAATCCCAGCTAGCATAAAGGCTGATAAAAGCGCGAGATTCTTGATAAGTTTAATATTAACGCCTAAACCTTCCGCTGTCTCATCCCCTACAGATAGTATTGTAATCGACTTCGAAATCACGATGGCAAGAAGTAGAGCAAGAAGCATCCAAGGCAGCATCTGCTGCAAATGAGCCATACTAATGCCACTTAAACCGCCTCCATACCAAAAAGCCACCTGCTGTGCCACTGAGAAAAAGATACTTATTCCTTCACTTAAAGCAGTGAGCATAGCAGATATGGCAGCACCCGCTAATACAAGTCGAATAGGCGTCAACCCTCGTTTACTTAATAGACCCACACTAAATACTAAACCCGCTCCCAATCCCGCACCTATGATACAGAGCCAAAGTGTGCCTGTAAATGTAAGGGTAGGCAGGAATACCATTGCAATAACTAACGTGACACCTGCCCCAGCATTTAATCCAAGAATACCTGAATCCGCTAAAGGGTTCCGGCTAACCCCTTGAATAATTGCTCCACTTACGGCAAATCCAGCACCTGTAGCCATAGCGGCAAGTACCCGGGGTAAACGAATGGACTGGATCACCTGATGCGTAGAAGCTGTATCATCAAAAGCAAAAATCGATAGGAATACATCTGCAAAGGGTATTTTTTTCGCTCCTAGTGCCATAGCAAGTACTAATACGCCTATTAATAGAACTAGCATGAAGATCAGCAACACAAAAAAGGAAAGCTTTTTTTCTACTGGTAGTGATGTTTTCTGAACATTCGAGTTCAAAGACAATGTTTCCATCCCTTTCCCTTCCCTTTACAAAAAGAGCCAGCCAAGGGGCTAGCTCAGATGCAAACGAATATGATTGTCTAACGCAAGTCAGAGGATGTTGTAAGCATAAATTTAACGGCTCGACTAATCGCAGCAGAGATTACACTTACATGCTCCTCTTGCTCAAGCAATGCCCAGCTTACTTCGAAGCTTGGAATGTGTAACGACATCATGCTGTTACATAAATCCAAGCTATCCTTGACCATATAATCAAGCTCATCTCCACCGACTATCATTAGCGTTTTAGGTAGTTGATTTAACGTATTGCTGTGCAACTCAGCTTTAAATTTCTCATACTCATGTAACAGTCCGTAATCATTCCACCAGATGGAAGCACTGCTTGCAATATAATGTGAAAACAAGGTGGATTTTGTAAACAAAGCATGCAGAACGAATAATCCGCCAAAGGAATGACCAAACAACGCTTGCTTGTGCTTATGGATATCGAACCGCTGGGCAATGGCTGGCATTAACTCTTGTTCAAAAAAAGCAAGCAGCTCATCTGCCCCGCCAAACTCTGGCCAAGGCTCCCCGTTCGGACGCTTCGGTAAATTCGCAAGCTCGGCTGGCATCGTTAAATCATAGGTTCGCCGCACCGTATCAAAGGCCTCACCACCAGGATAACCAATGCCTACAACAATCGCGGGTGGATAGCCTTTAGGCTTACGCGTCAGCAACCGAGTGATTTCAGCAGCGGTCTCAAATAGTCCATTACCATCTAGCACATAAATAACACCATAGCCATCCTGCGCAGGTTCATCCAAAGGTAGTGCAATAAAAATCTCATAGTCCAGATTATTAGCTTCACTCGTAATCAGCATCGTTTCATAGTTGGGCTTTACGTATGGTTTGATGATCATGGCTTCAGGAACGCCACGATATCGTCCATCGTCTTTTGATAAGCAATTAATCCGCTGGATCTCCAGTGATCGCCATCCACCTCGAACACTTTACCCGCTTGAACCGCAGGCAGCGCCTTCCATAAGGGACTAGCTTTAATGTCTGCCAGGAAGGCATCTCCGAGACCATCATTATCATTAATGAAGATATAATCAGCATCTAAATCAGACAGCATTTCCAGCGAAATATCAGCAGACATTTCACCTTCTACAAGAGCACTTTGAGCAAATCCCAGCTCACTCAGCACATAACCCCCGTAATGGAAGTTACCCACCAGAAAGATTGCCCGGGCATTCGCATTAATATAAATCGCTTTTTTACCGGCAGAAACGCTAGCTAACTGTGCTTTAGTCTCTTCTAACTTTTTATTATAAGCAGCAATAGCTTCTGTAGCCTTATCTTCTAATCCTAGCAGTTTGGCAATCGTTTCTGTGGCTTCCACTACGTTACCAAGCGCATTTTTAAACACGTAAGTTGGAGCAATTTGCGAATAGTTTTCATAGACACCATTTTGTGCATAAAAGGCCGTTGGGAATATAATTAATTCCGGCTCCAAATCCACTACAGATTCTGGAGAGGGAATACCATTAGCAAAGCTAATTTCTTCTACACCACTTAACGTATCCTGTAGATATTGCTGTGGTCTTTCACCTGTGGACCATTGGGCTACTGGGGTTACGCCAAGCGTAACTAGGTAATCCTCTAATCCAGGTGCATACACCTTCTGTACTGTTCCGGGAATGTTTACTGTATTGCCTACTTGGTCAGTCACCACAAACGCTTCTCTAGCTGCGACTTCCGTTTCTTGTACAGCCGGTGCATCCGTTGCAGTTGCGCTCGCTTCACTAGTTGTTGCTGGAGTATCTGTTGCTTGTGAATTAGCCGCATTATTACTGCCACAAGCTGTTAGTAGAATGGATAATAAACCAACCATTACAACATAACTTATTATTTTTGTCTTAAACCCCTTCATGATTGACCTTCCCTCTTTCCTATGTTCTCAATAATAATCATTCTCAGTATTGAGTTTATAAGAGATAGGATCGGTTGACCATGTAACATCTTATGATTCCACATGTACATTTTCAAGGTATCATCATCACTGCGACTTCCTCTAGCATTCGCTTTAAAGCGACAGGGGAATATTCAAACCAAGGATCGGAATGAATAACATAGATTTGTTGCCGCTCTATAGCCTCTAACAGCTTGAATCCTGAATCTCTCTGCAAATGATGCCATGTTGCTCGTGACTCATCATCAGGGCATATAATCGTAAACAGCTTATCTACCTTCAAAGTACCTAGCTCTTCAAAAGAAATCTCGGCATTATATACACCAGGCTGTTCATAACTTGATACCGCTCCCAAATCCTGAAATAAAAGATGCTGTATACCTGTATTGCAATAAGCAAAGATTTGCTGCTGATAGATACGTATAACTAGCACTTTAGGTGGTGTAGAGGTCCAGGCTAATCCGCGACGAACCTCTTCCAATCTTGATCTATATTGTGTGATCCACTGCTTCGCTTCTTCTTGTTTATTTAATCGGGCAGCAAGTTCAGTTAATGCTATTAAGCAATCTTGTTTATCATCCAGCCAATAGATGGGGAAATGATCCTCTATCTGTTTTACCAGCTCTGACGATAAATCTTTTGGAGAAATAAGAAGATCGAGTGGCAAATGCAATAGCTCATTTGGGCTGCAATAATTTTTATTTTGGGTCAAGATTACCTTATGTTCGATGTCTTGCGACCACAAATTATAGTAATAAGGTGTCCATTTGGCGCTTAGGGGTGCCGCAAAAGGGATAATTCCCGCCGCAAGTAGATACCCCATCATATTCCCAGTTACAACGCCGATATTAGATTTTTGCTGACTAGAGTACATCGTTGGGGATATCCCTTCGACCTTTTTGAACACTCGACTAAAATAAAACTCATCACTATATCCAACAGCCTCTGCTACAAACTTCAAGCGAACGTGATCTTGCTGCAATAATTGTTTAGCCTTTTGAATCCGTAGCTGCGTAACAAACTCCATTGGACTTTGTATGTATTCCTGTTTGAACGCCGAGGAAAAATAACTGGAGCTAAGGCCAGTAAGATCAGCTAAATAGGATAAAGACAAAGGCTTCGTGAAATTCTCTTCTATGTATTTTTTAACCTCGCTTAAATCTGTTTTTTGAGATTGCCTTTGCATCCTGTCACCTCTTTACTGCTTATATAAATACAGTTTGATTCATACACTTATTCATATGCTGGTTGACGTATCTATTGATAATTATTCTCAATTATACTTTTGTTTTGGGAAGCTAGCAATGGTTAGGATGTGTATAGCCTCGTAAAAAAAGACGCTAAGGGAAATCCCCTCGCGCCTTCTTTATGTGTATCTATGGATACTACCCTAAGTAGCTCATTTATTTTGAATCTACAACCGGAACCGAAGCTGGAGCTGCAACTACGCCTTCATTCTTCTGCAAGTTCTCTTTCACTTCTTCAGTCCCTAAGGACTTCACAGGAGCACCGATGCTGAAACTGTCGATGATCTTCCCAAGTGTGGCTTGGTCAAAGTCTTCTTGAGCATACAGTTCAACAGTAAAGCCTTCTTGTTCCCAAATCACAATTCCATTAGCAAAATAAACCTTAGTCCCGTTGATTACTTCTGTTTTCACTTCTTCCGTAGTGCTGATCCCATTGTCGCCGCCCTTGGAGATTAGAAAATTAACAGCTTTATCCCCGGAGTTATATTGCACTTCAGCCATGCTGGTTCCCTGAAGAACAACATTCACAAACGCATAGTCTGCCATCCAGGTTGGTGCCGGGAAGTTCATGCCAAGCTCCGCACGTGCTTCATCCAGGCTCAACTTAGCTGCAACTGGCAATTCAATGGCAACATTCTCCCCGCCTTTCCCCTCTTCAGATGAAGTCATTGACTGTCCAGCTTGGGGAATCTCCTTATCATATTGCGTGATTTCGAGATTTCCCACTTCAAACTTTGCCATGATCGATTGGAACATATCCTGTGCATAGGAGGTTGCAGAGAATGCTCCACCCACACAAATTACTGCACTGCCAATCACTATTGCATTTCTCCAGCTACTTTTTTTCATCGTTATCCCGTCCTTTTTCTCTGATTTGGGTTCAAGAGCTCCATGGTCCAGCTTGTATATCAATCGGTTATAAATTCTTTCTTTGGCGGCGGTGTTATCCTGTTCGACATTCTCAAGCAACTCTATGGTCTTGCTGAATTCGTTGAGATCATTTTTCTTATTCATGGTTGAATCCTCCTGCTTTTAAGGAAATATGCAGTTTTTTCAGACTTCTATGCAAAACGACGCCAATATTAGACTCACTGACACCCATGATCTGTGCGACTTCGGAATTTTTCAGTCCAGCCCCATATTTCATGGCAATGATATTACGTTCCTTCTCACGCAGCTTGGAGAGCGCCTTGAAGAGTGCTTGATTATTATCCTCACGAATCGCCAGTTCCTCCGGAGACGGCTTGGGAAATATGAGCTCCAGCAAAGAATCTAGTGAGGTGTAGCTTCTTTTCTTCTGCCCCCGGAAGTAATCCGTCACAGCATTTCTTACAATGGCAAACAGCCAAACCTCGAAATTCGATTTTTCTTCTGAAAAGCTATAATACTTGCACATCACCGTCTCAAACACCTGACTGCAAATGTCCTCCGACACGTGGTGGTTATTAATACGATAGCTAATATATTTGTAAACACGTTTGTAATACATATCATACATCCGAGTAAATTCCTCTTTTGACATGATGGCATCGCGTGATCTTTCTAAATTCTTATAACGGTCCACAGTACCCTGGATAACCTCCATCTCCACCCTCCTTCCACCTCCCCTTCATCAATAGCTAAACAAATTGCGCAATTTGTTGTGAAGAAACTTACATAAGTTAATACGTAGAAAAGCCCAAACCATTAACAAATGTTTTGATGATTGTGGGAGGGTGGGGGAAAAGGGTGAAGGATCACAATTTGCGAAAGCGGCGATACTTGAGTTGCGGGGTGGATATTTGTGTGGGAGAGAAGGGGAGAAGCTCAGCGCTATAATTCAATGATTTCATAGTTATGTACTTCAAGACTTTCAGAATCTATACAAAACACTTGTATATCCAGTGCATCTATAAGCTTTTCCATGTGATCTCTTTCTATATAACTGTTATCATAACATGTTCATTCCAAGTACCGTCTATTAACAGGATGTTTTGTATTTGCCCAATGGTATAACTCAATACTTCTCCCAAATCGCTCCTCCTGAAGCTGTCGATTTCATTTATAAGCGGATCACAACGCGGCCATTCCTTTTCAAAACAGCTCATTATAACTAGACCAAAACACGGCTAGCAATGTTCTGGACTGCTGATATACCAACCTCTCTCGCGGAATTCATTCCAAAGATTCAGATTAAAAGACGATCAGTGATCTGCACTTTACAGAAACCGATCAATCTCATATTTTACGGTCCTCCTTCTCTAAATTCATACAAAAAAACCGAGAAAGAGCACTTCATTTTAAAGTGTCTATTTCTCGGTTACCGTTTATTCATCCGTTACGTTAACTAGCTAGATTGCTCTTCCATCGCTCTAATCGATTCATCCACCTTTACCATCATGGAACATTCGACTCTTTTGCGGAAGATGTCACAACTGAAGTCATAGGTTCCCACCAGGGAACCCGTCGCGTGCAGCGCATTGGCAGGGCAACCGCCGCTGCAGTAGAGTTTCGCCCAGCAGTCTTTGCATTCCGGCTTCGAGTAGCAGTTGCTCTCTTTAAATTGACATTGCAGCTCAGGTTTTGTGATTCCATCCCAGACGTTTCCCATGCTGTATTCTTCATCCCCGACGAACTGGTGGCAAGGAAAAAGCTCTCCCCAGGGGGTGACCGCAAGATATTCGGTTCCTGAACCACAGCCAGTAATTCTCTTCTGGATGCAAGGCCCTTCTGAGAGGTCAAGCATGTAGTGATAAAAGGTAAACCCCTTGCCTTGTTCACCGCGACCGATCATTTCCTTGGCGAGAATTTCGTACTGGTTGTATATCTCCGGGAGGTCCTCCTCGGTAAGGGCATAGGGTTCTCTTGGATCACAAATGACCGGTTCCATCGAGAGCTTGTCAAATCCAAGGTCGGCGATATGAAAAATATCATTGGTGAAATCGACATTATTTCGAGTGTAGGTTCCTCGTACATAGTACTCTTGGTCTCCGCGCTTACGAACGAACTCTTGGAACTTCGGAAGAATGTGATCGTAGCTGCCTTTTCCGTTAACCGTCTTACGAAGCCGGTCATGAACCTCTTTTCTACCATCCAGGCTTAATACGACATTGTACATTTCCTGATTTAAAAACTCGGTGACTTCATCATTTAGCAGCATCCCATTCGTCGTGAAGGTGAAGCGGAACTTCTTTTTGAATTCTTGTTCTTTGCTTCTTGCATAAGCTACGATCTGTTTAACTACTTTCCAGGCCAAAAGCGGTTCCCCACCGAAAAAGTCGATGTCCAGGTTGCGATGATGACCCGAATTTTCAAGCAGGTAATCGATAGCTTTTTGTCCAACCTCATAGCTCATGATTGCTCTATCTCCGTTGTATTTCCCTTGGCTGGCGAAGCAATAGTCGCAGGATAGATTACAGGTATGTGCTACATTGAGGCAGAGCGCTTTGACATAAGTTTTTCGTTTTTTTAAATCGAGCGAGAGGTTCTCGAACTCATCTTTTGTAAAGAGCTGACCATCATTTATAAGCTCCTCGATATCCACAATGGTTTCTCGAATGTCGCTCTCGGAAATGCTGGAATCCTGTTTATATCTTTCCAACATCATTGTCACGATTTTTTCGACAGAAGTTTCCTCATAAAGCGCTATAATTTCATATGCTAGGTCATCCACAACATGTACCGATCCACTGTAAGTGTCGAGCACGATATTGTATCCGTTTAGTTTATATTGATGAATCATACTTACTAATCAAGCTCCTTTTACACACAAGTAGAAACGGCTTTGCCTTCCTTTAGAGTTAGCGTCCGTTTCTTAAAAATAGCCGCCCATCAGCAGAGCAATGGGCGGTAACATTCCGAATCCTATCTGTTCATTGCATTTTCACACTTCTGGTTTGCAACTCCGCAGGAAGTTTTACAAGCGGACTGGCAAGAGGTCTGGCATGCGCCGCATCCGCCGTGTTTTGCAGTATCCATCAGTTTGCGGGTGCTCAGTGTTACGATTCTTTTCACGATAAATGACTCCTTCTGTAATTTCTTGTGTTCACTTTCACTTAATTTCCATGGAACATCGTAGCAACATCACGTAAGTACGTCTATGATTCCCGTCACCTAGCAGAACAGAATGATCTCAAACATAAAATAAAGTAGTATTCGCGCTAATTCCCGTGCTATCTCTCAAGCTTGTGATCATAGGTGTGGCAGCAGGAACCGAAGTCGGGAAGAATAACCAGTAATGAAAAGGGGATCTTATTCAAGAGAAGACTTAAAAGTATAGGGAGTGAGCAAGAGGTGGGAATGAAAACAGCGATGAACAGCTCTAACCCGACAACAGGAACAGCTCAAAAAACACTTGGGCAGTATTTGTTCGATTGCCTGAAGCTGGAGGGTATTACCGAAATTTTCGGCGTTGCCGGAGACTATAATTTCACACTACTGGATGCACTGGAGCAGTATAACGGCATCCGGTTTGTTAGTGGACGAAATGAATTAAATTCAGGTTATGCAGCGGATGGATACGCAAGAGTTAAAGGTATGTCCGCTCTTATCACAACTTTCGGGGTCGGGGAGCTTAGTGCCTGTAATGCGATAGCCGGAGCCAACAGCGAGCATGTGCCACTGATTCACATCGTAGGTGCACCTCCCGAGAAGGATCAGATGGAACACAAGCTGATGCACCACACGCTTATGAATGGAGACTTCGATGTCTTCCATAAGGTGTATGAGCTGCTTACGGCTTATACCGCGAAACTGACACCGGAAAATGCCGAGATTGAAATTCCTGCCGCCATACGTATTGCCAAAGAAAAGAAAAAGCCAGTATATCTGGTTGTGGCTGATGATTTAGTGGCTAAGCCGATCATTGCCCGCCAAGAACCTGTCCCGCCACGTCCAGCGTCCAATTTTAAAACCCTTCAGGCAGCAACGGAACATGTCCGCCAGCTACTGGAGCGTGCACACCGGCCGGTCATTCTGATTGATGTCAAAACAATGCGCTTCGGCTTAGAGGCAGCGGTTCGGACGTTGGCCGACGCCATGAATGTACCTGTTGCGACAATGATGTTCGGAAAAGGGGCATTCGACGAAACCCATCCGAATTATATTGGGATGTACGAAGGCTCTTTCGGAAGCTCTGAGGTCCAAACCATAGTAGAAAATGCAGACTGTGTCATAGCGGTAGGCATGGTATCCGCGGACACTAACACTGCGAATTTCACTGTGAAACTGAACCCACTGATGACAATAGATATTCAACCGGATATGGTCAAGGTCGCAGAAGCAGAGTATCCAAATGTATTTGCTGCTGACATGCTGCTTGCGGTGCAGAAGGTTGGTTACAAAGGCCAAGGTTTAGCTGGCAAACCGACATTCCCGTACGACCAAATCACCGGCAGTACCAATGAGTCACTAACTGCAGCCATTTATTATCCTCGTTTTCAGCAGATGCTGAAAGAAGGAGATATTGTGATCGCTGAGACCGGTACGTTTTACAACGGAATGGCGCAAGTACGGCTGCCGCGTAATGTAACATATATTGCTCAGGGAGGTTGGGAGTCCATTGGTTATGCCACTCCTTCGGCATACGGTGCCAGTATCGCTGCCCCGGACCGACGGGTGTTGTTATTTACAGGTGACGGCTCCTTGCAGTTGACAGCCCAAGAGATCAGCTCCATGCTCTATTATGAATGCAAGCCCATTATTTTCGTCTTGAACAACGATGGTTATACAATCGAGAAATATTTAAATGTTAAAACAGAGGAACAGCAATATAACAAAATTCCGCGCTGGTCATATACCAAGCTGGCCGAAGCTTTTGGAGGCGATGCGTTTGCCGTGACTGTCCGAACCTATGGAGAGCTTGATCAGGCTATAACCCAAGCTGATAAGGAACGTGCCGGCAGACTCTGTATCATTGAAATGATCGCCGCTGATCCTATGGACGCTCCCGAGAATATGCGCCGGATGCGCAACTATTTGGAGATGCAAGAGAAGCAGCGAAGCCAGAATTAGAATTAGCGGGGCCTAGGTTAGCCTTTTATTACTTCGTAAAAATGATAAGCATTCTCTAAATAATGCCCGATTAGCTTATGAACCAAGCTTATCGGGCATTATTTATTTCAACCGACTCCAGTATCTTTAATAGCCATTATGCCCTTTGCTTCTCTTCACTTTAAAATTCATAATGTACTACGCCGTAGTTCATAAAAATACTGTACAATTGGATGCTTTAACTTCATCTTCTCGCTCATGTTCAACATTCGCTTTTTTCCAACTCGTCTGTCCACTAAGGCTAAAATATTCAATAAGATATCGTCGCTCTCTAAGCTCTCCTCTATGGAAATAGATAAATACTTAGTAGCTGTAACAATAAAATTTGATTTACTTAATGACGTCTGTGCTGACAAAAGCTCCTTTGCAACTTCTGATATTTTTCTGCTTCTTGCAATTACGATTAGCCGATCCTCCGGGATGATCCCCTTACTATCTTTTCTAACCGCTTCAATGTCTTCATGGTTAATAGGAATTTGAAGATCTGAATCATTCTTAATCTCCTGCTCCGTCTGATACCATCTAATTGAGCTAGTTCTATCATTCATATTGAGTACGTTCTTTTTATCTACCGAAATATAACAATTCCCTGATTTATCAGGTAAATAACGGTAACTGCTTGCGCGATATTCAACCCTGCCGTATAACGCAGGACAGAGAAAACTCTCCAGTTGTTGCTTCAATTTGCTCCAGGACATGGATCCTCCTATGTTTTATGTTATAAATACCTGCTCAGGCAGTCGTTCTATTATACAATACATAATACAATCCCACTAAAACCTGAATCATATCTTGATATAAAAACAGAGGAACGACTTAAAATATTTGGTTTTTGTCCCCGCGGGAAGGGAAGTATATAGGTATTGTCAAGCGTTATCACGATAAGCACAAGGGAATGAATCACCCGGTCGAGATGTAAGTTAAAGGTGAAACGGTCGCTAGGATATGCAAGGTAACGAAAATTGGTCGTTCATCGCTGTACCTTCGTATTGCTGAATTGGGAATAAGCAGGGTAGAAAGTCGTCAAGCCTAACGGTTCGGCGGCTTTTTCCTTCGAACAACACTTTATCGCAACAATGCATTAATGTCCGATTGTACATCTATTCAGATTGAATGGACATGCCGAAAACCTAATAGCGGCGCGGGTTTGGATTGGTCATTACGAAAAACAATATTTTCAAAATAGGACATATTCGCCATGTCTAGCGTATGTTTCACGACATGTTTTTTGCTAACCTTTCGTTTATCGATAATTCCTTATACTAACCAAAACAAAAACCGCCATATAATAAGGCGGTCAATTTTGAAATATCGTTTCCGGTCGAATACTCTTTTTCATTTCAATAAAAGCCTCAGCTTATCCGGATTCCTAACAAAGTATAGGTTGCAAATCGCATTTCTCTCAACGTGTATCAGCACAACAACTTCGATGCCCTCGCCTGAACGGACAACAAGCCCAGTTTGACCATTTATATCCGTCATCTCGACATGCATGCCTCCTTCGTAATGAGGAGCCTTACGAATTAGACCGATAAGGAACCGTGCGACGAGATTGCGCGATTCAATAGGATGGACAGCGGCGAACGCTTTGCCCCCTCCATCAGAGACCAATACGACATCTTCGGCGAGTATGGATACAACCGTGTCCACGTTTCCCAGTTCGAGAGCCTTCAGGAATCGACGGACCCACTCTTCGCTCGCCGCTTCTGAGTGAACCTGCTCATCGAGGGTAATCCCCATCTTTCCTCTTGCACGGCTGAACAGTTTGCGGCAATTTGCTTCACTTTTGTCAACAAGTTCAGCAATATCTGAATATTCAAAGCCGAGCGCTTCACGAAGCACGAACACCGCCCGTTCCGTATGGGATAGCCTTTCAATCAGCACGAGCATAGCGTAAGACAACAGCTCGTCACGAACAACCGCTTCAAACGATTCATCATTGGGAGTAAGAATGGGCTCGGGAAGCCATTGTCCGAAATACAGTTCCCTCCGTTTACACGCCGATTTGAGTAAATCCCGACAGCGATTAGTCACCATTTTGCACAGATATGCTTTCGGTTTAACCAAACGCGCCAGATCTACGTCATTTATCTTCAGGAATACGTCCTGCACAACATCCTCCGCATCGGAAGCTGACCCGGTCAGTTGGTAGGCAAGCGTAAACAGCAGCCCTTTATACTGCTCATATAACTCCTGCATCTTACCACTTCCAATCTTATCCTCTAATTACATTATTATTTTAACAAACTTGGCGCATCCCATGTGAATTTTCTCAGTCGCCAACCCAGCTTTCCCGTAAAAACAATATCTACCCTCCATATACGTGTCCATACCAATCCATGCCCCGGACCTAAGCCAAAGCAGAAAAAGTCTATAAACCCCTTATGCGAGGGTGCAGGGCGCCCTTCAAGATCCGCCGACAAAATCTCTCCAAGCCTTGCCGCTTGAGCGGTCGCTTCCTTACACGTCTTCCCGTCCGCCCGTCCGCTAGCAGGGTCTACGATTTGGGCGCAGTCGCCGATACTGTATACACCCTGAGCACCCTGAACCCGATAACTTGCATCTACGATTACGTATCCTTCCGGAGTGACCGGTAACCCGATGTTTCGCAGCATTGGATTGGGTAACAGCCCCAGCGTCCAAACACATAGACCGACGGACATCGTTCCACCGCTAGATAAGGTAAGCGTTCCCTCTTTCTCCTGTAATACTCTGCTTCCTTGTAATACGGTTACTCCGCAAGCTTCAAGTGAACGTTCCAGTTTAAGCCCTACCTTGGCTGGGCCATCCGGGAATAGCCTCTTGTTCGTATTAAATAGTTTTATCCTCACAGCATCCGGATCAAGTCCCAATTGCTGCGCATCTTCTCGAACGAAATGAGCCAGTTCGGCAGATGTCTCGATGCCGCTTATGCCTGCTCCCGCAACGGCAATGGTCATTAATCTCTGCCGCTCTTTCGCGTTTGTTTCCTTAACGGCTTTTTGCATATTCGTGCGCCACGCCTCTCTGATCTTCCATGCGGCATCCAAACTCGCCAATGCCACCCCCCCTGATCAGGGTCGGGTTGCCGTACGACGCTGCCTACCGTCAAAACGAGAATGTCATATTTCATCGAATTCTCAATTCCTTCGGCATCCTGATAAAGCAGCCTTCTCTTCTCTGATTCGATTTTGGTTACGGTAGCCTGAACGAATTCAACCCCCACGGGAAACAACCTTGTCAGTGGGACAATTATATCTTCGTCTCCAGCCGCAGGCTTAAAAAGCAAAACTTTGCGAAAGTGATAGGGATTCTTGTCGATTAGAATAAGTCGAAGCGGACGCTGGCTTGCCTCACCCTTAAACGTTTTTCGAATCACATTAACCGCATTAATGCCCGCATATCCTCCGCCAACGATGATGCATATCAATTCTTTCATTTCAACCACTCCTTATTTTGTTTTGCTTATAAAACGAGATAAGGGGTCGTGTTGTGACAACAGCGATATGTTGACGACTGCCGATTATTTGTACTTGAGAATTTCTGCTTCAATTACAGTATATTTTTTATTGACCTTGAAGATCGTTCCCGCAGATGATTCTCCCGTTTAAGAAAGAAGAGATCCCGTCTTGTCATCCCCTCTGTACATAGAAACAAGCCGATTAGGTATAGACCCCGTGGTCTGGCACCTAATCGGCCTGTTATGTTACGCCTCAAACGTGTTTACTTCGGTTATTAGTCTTACTCGGACAGATCATTCGATAACCGATATAGAAAGTTTCAGCGCGGGTCGTATTGCTGCTTGGATGAATTATTTATCCATTACTTATCGTGACCTTTACCCGGGTTTTCTTTTGAGTATTCAAAGGTCACTTTTACAGGCTCGCTCATATAGCCAGTCGATAGATACGCCTCATGGGTTCCCTTTAAATTACCCGTAAGTTTGAATGTGAATTGGAAGCTTCCCGCGACTGTACTCTTCGTCTCATCTTCGAGATGAACCTTGCCTTTCGAATCAAGCACCTTCAACTTCACATTTGTAAGGACGCCATTCATCAGCAATCCATCAATCGTTACTTTTTTCGTTTCCTCGTCAACCTTTACTTGTATGCCCTCAATGCCCTTCACGTCTACAGCGCCCGAGAGGTTATAGACACCAAACTCGTAGATGGAATATCCGTAATCGGTTGCTCTTTTTATGCCTTGTAACTTCATGTATCTTGCCTTGACCGGGTTGAACTGAATCGTTTCTTTGCCTTCATGCGCGGTAATCATTCCGTCATTTGGCATGACATTGATCCAGTTCTGCTTATCGTTCGACACAAGAAGTTTGTATTTATCGGCACGAGCATATTCCCAATCGATTCGAACCGTATCCATTTCCTTCACTTCATCGAGATCGACCAGGAACCAAGTATTGTCCACGTATTCGCTCGCCCATCTTGAAGCAGGGAATCCATCGACGGCTTTAGCCGGTGCATAATTCGAATTATTGCCTTCGGTCGACGAAGCTTCTACCGTTTTATTCTGCGCCAAATTGCCTATTAGGTAATAGACGCTTTCCTTCAGCGTATTGTACGCCTCATCTTTTATCGTACCCGCCTTCTTGAATTCATCCAGCTTTGCATTAAAGCCTTGGAGATACTTGGTGACTTGCGCTGCATCTTTCTCTTCATAGCGCTTCATCATTTCCAAATAGTTGTTCAAAGAACGCACCGTTGCAGAATTCGTAAATTGCTTCGCTGTTTCGAAGCGGTCGACTAGCGCTTTCATACCAGATGCATTCGTCATTGCTTCGATAACATATGACTTTGTCACCATACGCCCCGCGGTAACGGTAATGTTAAGCTCATGTTTGCCAAGCTTGCCTGCAAGCGGAATAACGGTACCCGCTGTATAAGGCTTGCCGTCATACGTCGCCGTCACTTTCGTCAGACCATCATCCGTTCTAAGCTTCCATGTAAAGGATACGGATTCTGAATCGGGCAGCTTCATCCCTCTCTGGAACGGCTTGCCGTTCATCTGCACGTCTGCCTCGGAAGGCGGAGCCTCGTTGACCTGATACGTTCCTTTAACAAATTGATACAGCCAGTCGTAAAGAACGCGTGTCGCTGGATCTTTACTTACCGCGGTGTTATAGACTGCATTGTTGCCTTGATAATACGATTTGAAGCCATCCTTCATGAGCCCTGTCTTCGCACCACTGTTCAAGTAATCGATATACCGCTCGCGGAACACGCCGTCCGTCAGCATCCGATCATCGAACTCGAGTTCATTGGACATGCCATACTGCTTCGCCAGATTCGCAGAATCCTCCAAGCGCTCGATATCCGTCGGCTCGAAGAAGTAGTTCGGTTGGATCGTTACCGCATCGAAGCCGACATCCTTCCACATGAACGCTTTATAAGCGAAGAAATGCGGAATCCAGAAGAACTTCAGGTCCTTGCCGCTAATTTGCATGTCATGCAGGGTGCTGCTCACCGAACGGATCAGATCCGGTCCGGATTGGCTTGTGCTGATTTGCTCTTCGAACCAGTACATACCTACAAGCTCGAGGTTAGCGTAACCTCTTGCTTCCCATCTCGATTTGACTTGCTGCAGCCACCATTGAACTGCTTTTTCACGGTTCGCAAGGGCTTTCTCTTTGCCAACGGAATCATTGAAGCTCAGCGATTCTCCACCTTGTTCAACAGCTCCGAAATTAGTGATCGATTCACCTGGATCCGGAATCATGAGGACAACCTTTTCCTTTACGCCAGACTCGTTCAGCGCATCGGATACTTCCTTAGCCGCTGCGTTTAACGCATCCATATCGCCGCCTGCCGCAAAGGTTTTATCCAGATACCATTTCCAATCTTCCAGATAAGCCCGCCCGCCGAAATCACGACCTGGATTTGGAGAGTTAATGCCAAGATACAGGACGCCGTCGAAGAGTCGATCCTTAATTTTGCCGTCCTTATCGACATAACTAATGTTCGGAATGATCCGTTCTTTCGTCCAGATGCCTAGGTCATTCGCATATTGCCCGTTATACAAAAGTCCAAGATGCTCGATACCCGCTGTCGCTTCGCCTGCCGCCAAGAATTTCGGCATTTGCGTTGGAACAGTTACGGCTCCGGCAACTTTGCCGTCTTCACCGAGGATTTCAATCTCATCCACGAAGGTCATTGCACGCGTATGCATGGTGAATGTCACTTTCACATAGCGAGCATACGCGATCTTCGCATCTGGGCCGATCGCTTTAATGCCGTCCTTGCTGCCATCCCACACATAGGTCTCCGTGTATTTGCCGTCATTCCACAGCTTCTGCGTGGCATTGTCTTTGAGCAGTCCCCAGTTCACCTTGTCATCGGAGACGTACATCGATACCGTGAGTGGAACGAGTACATTGTTCGTTGGCCAATCTTCGAGGAAATTGGCTTTAATACCCGCGATGGATTTCTTCGCCCCCAAATCAAACACAACTTCGCGTGTCTTACTCAAATGATGTCCAACCCATGCTCCGTCGGATCTATCGCTTGCCCCATATATACCATCCGTAAGTGTGTTGCCTTCATCCGGATAGGAAGCTTCCGGCTCTTGCGACCACTCATAAGATAAGCCCGCTGCAAGATTGTGATAAACCGCCCCATACACTGACGCAATAACACCCTCCGTACCCGCTCCCGGCAGGTCTGATGGATTCGTCACCTCGACCGGATCGGCTTCGCCCGGCGGGTTCGCTGGTGTCTGTTCCTCTGTCTGTGTAGGCGGCAGCGCCTCTTCCGCTTGCGCAATCGGCATCATCGTTACGATCATGATCGCGACCATGACGAGAGCTACCCATTTTCTACTCCTCTTCATATCGTACGAACTCCCTTCTGATTCTTGAGTCAAGAAACATCAATCTCCTAAATAGTATGCGCTTTCATTTCAGCTTACCTCGATGCTCTTTCCTCCCTTCCGAGATTCCGACACGTCATAGAAGCTTATAACATATGTCAATGTCCTTATAGTAACATTATGAAAAGTGGCCTTTCTTTCAAATAGATAATTAATGACATTGGGTATACACTTGTTGACATGAAGGCCTCCACGTCGTGTTTTTATAGGTATAAAGATAGCGCTTACCTCCTTAGGTCCTACCCATTTTGTGTCAATGTCCACTAAGCAATCCAACAAATAAAAAAACACAACCCCCTCGAGGTTGCGTCGTGTTTATATATGGTGACACCTAATTGCTGCGGGGTTCTACTAAATTGATGCTCTATCCATAACCGAACGGATGCTTTTTGTACTCTAAGGGGCTTGAGCCGACTCTATTTTTGAACACACGACTAAAATAGTACTGGCTCTTATACCCTACCTTCACGGCCAGATCCCCGATTTTGATATTCGGCATTACGTCATCCAGAATCTCCTTCGCCTTCGATATCCGAAGCTCGGTGACATAGTCAAGGAATGAAGCACCGATTTCTTGCTTCATACGCTTGCTAAGATAGGTTGGGTTGATATGAAATAGCGCTGCTACTCGAGTAATAGACAACTCCGGATCCTGATAATGACTGTCAATATACTCGGTCACTTTTTGGATAAGCACTGTTCCATCCCCTGTATACCCGGAAAGCCCCAGCTCCTTATCCACCCTACTTTCATGTGAATGCAAAGGATATTTTGCCTGAAGATGTTCATCGATCCGATGAAGCAGCTTGTTCAGATCACTCTTCGGCACAGGTTTCAATATATAATCGAATGCTTGCAGTTGCACGGCTTGACGCGCATATTCAAAGTTATCGTAGCCGCTGATGATGACAATTAGAACCGACGGGCAGCGTTCGCGCAATATATTTATCAGATCGAGTCCATTCATATTCGGCATGTTGATGTCCACAAGACATACATGTGGTGGGGCTTCCTCCACCATTTTCAATGCTTCGTTTGCACTTTTCGCTTCTCCTGCAACTTCAAAAAGATACGAACTCTCCTCAATGTATTGTCGCAAGCCTTTGCGAATGATCGTTTCATCATCGACGATGACAATCTTCCACATCTTCATTCCGCTCCCCTTCCAAAGGTATTCGAATGACCATAACGGTAATGCCATCTTCACTCTTTACTGCAAGACCATATGGCACCCCGTAAGCTAGTCGAATGCGATGGTTTACACTGTATAGTCCAAAGCCTATGGCAGAACGATCATATTTATCATCAAGAAGGGCTTGATTCATCTGTTCAAGCCTCTCTTCAGGAATCATAACCCCATTATTTTTAACCTTAATGACCAAATAATCGACCTGTTTATATGCTGAAATCGAAATTTTGCACTTTTGATCCCCAAGTGGCTTAATCCCGTGATAAATCGCATTTTCCACCAACGGCTGCAGCATGAAGCGAACGACTTGGCACTGAGCAAGCTTTTCATCATATCGAAGCTCGTAGTCGAGAATCTCCTCATATCGCACGCCTTGAATATGAAGATAACTCTCGACATGGTACAACTCCTGATCAAGCAGAATGTAGGGACTGCCTGTGCCAAGCCCTAATCGGAAATACGCGCTAAGCGCTTCCACCATCTCCACCACATTGTCTGCTCCATGTTCCGTTGCCATCCACTGGATCGTATCCAATGTGTTGTATAAAAAATGCGGCTTGATCTGCTCATGAATCAGTCTGAGTTCCATCTCCTTTCGGTCCTGCTCCACAGCGTATAATTGAACAAGCATGTCATTGAAGCTTCGCCCAAGATCGCCGATCTCATCCGAGCGCGTAACATCTGCCCGTATGGTTTGGTTGCCATTCTGCACATTTTCCATTACCTGGCGAAGCGACTGAATGGGACGAATAATGGAAGAAGCAAGCAGCATCAGAAAGACGATAACCGCACTACCGATAAGAATGCCTACCAGCAATGCAGTCCGCTGGGTTTTGATCACCGCTAGCGATAAACTTGAATTTGGTACTTCGAGTACTAGCTTCCAGCCTTCCACATTTTGAATTGGAGCCTCAAATACACTTATGTTCTTCTTATCTGCTGCATCATCCGCTCCCTCTCCTTCACCCAGCTCTCTGCAATCGATGATAAGCTGGCCTGACTGGTCATATAGCATTACATCTTGAGCAATCTCCTTCATCTTCTTGACGGAGACGGCTGCGGCAATATAAGCTACCTCATCATTCACCAATGGATTCACGCGATACAGAATGACGACGATTTCAGCTGCATTCGCTTTGGATACGATCGGATTGCTCACCACATAATTGGAATCTGAATTTAGCAGTAGTTTTCGATAGTAGGGTCGGTTTAGTATCGAAAAAGGCTTGTCCCTTGCTGACCAGGAATTTCCGTGAATATCCACCACGCGTATGGATTCGTACTCTACTTGCTTTTTCGCCTCGAACTTATCGATCTCTTGCAGCAATTCATCTCGTGTCCAATGATGGTCCGAAGCTAGAGAAGCAAGCATGTCTATCTCACCGATGCGCTGATTAAACCAATAATCGATCTGGTCACTGCGTGCAGTAACCACTTGCTGCGTTAAGTTCTTATTCAAAGGGACAACCGTATGGTTCATCTCAAAATATATTGTTACAAGCAATGCAACGAACAGCAGCAAGAAGCAGCCTCCTGCGATTAACGTAATTTTTAAGTGAATTGTTTTCATTGTAATCATAGCCCTTCACAATATCCGTTTCTTACATGCCCGAAAAAGACAAAAAAACGCTAATCTGTGCAAATACATAATGCTGTACTAAATCTATAATAGGTCTTGTGCATATTTTCACATGAAATAACATTCATGTCTAGGCTAGAGATAAAGGATTTGCCTAGCAAATCTTCCTCTCCCTAGTGTATGTAACCAATTCACAACAGAATGAAGGAGATATTATGCGAACTCACACGAAAAAGCTGTTATCTATTCTACTAGTCCTCAGTCTTATGTTCATGCTTGCTGCCTGCGGCGGTAAAGAGGCAGCACCCGCTGCAGATGCAAACGGAGTTCAAGTCTTTGAAGGAGTTGGGCAAGGTAAACATGGCGATATTAAAGTACAAGTTTCCTTATTAGATAACAAGATCACTGACATTAAAGTAACAGAGCATAAGGAAAATGAAGTACTTGCAGAGCCTGTTTATACGCAGCTCAAGCAAGATGTCATGACAACTAACAGCGCAAAAGTTGATGCCATTAGCGGATCTACGGCTACAAGCAAAGGATATCTCGAAGCCATTCAAGATGCAATTACGAAGTCTGGACTTACTCTTGTCGCTGGCGCTGCAGTCAGTGGAAGCAAAGATAAAGAAGAAGCCGAGCAAACCTATGATGTTGTCGTCATCGGTGCCGGGGGTGCTGGCTTTAGTGCGGCTATCGAAGCGAACAGCGCTGGAGCTAATGTAGTTCTGCTCGAGAAAATGCCAGCTGTTGGCGGCAACACATTGATCTCCGGTGGTGAGATGAATGCGCCTGACAACTGGGTTGAACGTGCTCTTGGCATCACTGATGACACGGCTGACTTGTTCTATGATGATACGATGAAAGGCGGAGACAACCTCGGGGATCCTAAGATGGTTCGTATTCTTGCCGACAATGCACTGGCATCTGCCGAATGGCTGCGCGATGATATCAAGGTAGAGTTCTTACCTGATCATCTGTTCCAATTTGGAGGCCATTCCAGAAAACGTGCGTTGATTCCTGTAGGTCATACAGGTGCTGAATTAATTACCAAGTTAAAAGCAAAAACAGACGCTGACCGAATCACGATCAAAACGAATATAAAAGCCGAAACCTTGCTGAAGGACGAAAGCGGCAAAGTAACCGGTGTAACTGCGACTTCGGGTACTGGCGACAAGATCACATTCCATGCGAACAAAGGCGTCATCATCGCTACCGGTGGTTTTGGATCCAATGTAGAGATGCGTAAAAAGTATAACCCTAAAATGGATGAAAAATATATGTCTACCGATACACCAGGATCTACAGGTGACGGTATCGTTATGGCAGAAACGATTGGCGCCAAGCTGACAAACATGGAGAATATTCAAACGTATCCAATCTGTAATCCTGAGACAGGTGTTATTTCCCTGGTTGCAGATTCCCGTTTCGATGGTGCGATCCTGATTAACCAAGAAGGCAAGCGCTTCGTTGAGGAATTAGAACGTCGTGACGTTATTTCTAAAGCAATTCTTGCCCAGACGGGCGGATATACGTATCAATTATGGAATCAAGGCATTGAGGATATCGGTAAAACGATCGAAGTTCATCAAGACGAATACGATCAACTCGTTAAACAAGGCTTGCTATTTAAAGCCGATACGATTGAAGAGGCGGCTGATTTCTTCAAAATTGACGTGAACACTTTGAAAGAAACAATTAATAAAGTAAATGATTATGCGAAAACAGGTAAAGACCTTGATTTCAAACATCGCGGTGGATTGAAATCTCTTGAAAAAGGCCCTTACTACATCGAAAAAGCTGTACCATCCGTTCACCATACAATGGGCGGATTGGTGATCGACGAGAAGACTCGCGTATTGAATGAAAAAGGCGAAGTCATCCCCGGGCTGTTCGCTGCAGGTGAAGTAACAGGGGTCATTCATGGTGCAAACCGTCTCGGCGGTAATGCCATCGCTGATATCTTCACCTTCGGCCGGATTGCAGGCAAACAAGTTGTAGCAGAGTAATCTTATTTTTGTGTAACTGCTCTATTAATAAGTTAGCCTTAAAAACGTGCAAGATAGTTTGTAGAGTGCAGGTTGACTGCTAACTTTCAAGCTGCACTCTATGACATAATAAACCGCCCTGTCCGCAACATTGCGAACAGGGCGGTTTATTTATGGTGGAGCCTAGGGGCTACGCTCGTCTAACTCGCTGCTCTTTTATCGTTCTCCGCTAGTGGAAAAATTACCCATTTCTTTTCTGGTACTATTACTAAAACTATAGCAATGATTTAGTCTCTACTTGACAAGGAGCACTTCAACTGCCTGGTGTCTTCTGTTCATTTAGGCTGGAACTCGATGGATTTCCATATCAATTTCAAATCAAGTCTGATCTCCGCCATCTGTACCATATTGAAAATCCAAGTGAATAAAAGGGTTTTATTTCACCGTTTCACTCTTTACCAGCAACGCCACCGATTCCACATGCACCGTATGCGGGAACATATCCACCGGAGTTACCTCCACTGTTCTGTACCCGCCATCTTCGAGCACCCGCAAGTCCCTTGCCAATGTGGATGGATTACACGACACATACACCACACGCTCCGGCTTCATCGCTAGAATCGTCTCCAACAACCGTGGATCACAGCCCTTACGCGGTGGATCGACCACGATAACATCTGCCGTTATCCCCTGTTCTTTCCAATTCGGAATGACATCTTCAGAGGCTCCAACCTCGAACACTACATTCTTCATCTCATTCAACTTCGCATTCGCCCGGGCATCCTCAATCGCTTCCGGTACAATCTCCACACCGTATACCTTAGCCGCATGCTGCGCCAAAAAGAGAGAGATCGTACCGATGCCGCAATAGGCATCGATAACCGTTTCATTGCCAGTCAGTCCGGCGTATTCTACGGTTTTTCCGTACAGCACCTCAGTCTGTGCCGGGTTCACTTGATAGAACGAACGCGCTGAGATTGCGAACTGTACATCGCCGATGTAGTCATAGATGACGTCTCTGCCCCACAGGACGCGGGTTTCGTCCCCGAAGATGACATTCGTGCGCTGAGTGTTGACGTTCTGGCAGATGCTGACCACGTCTGGCAGCTGTTCGCGGATGCTCCCGAGCCAGGCGTCCAGGTGCGGGATGTCGCGGCCGTTGGTTACGAGGACGAGCATCATTTCACCGGTGCGGAAGGCTTTTTTCACGACGACATGGCGCAGCAGGCCGCGGCTGGTTTCTTCATTATAAGCAGAGATGCCGAGTTCTCTGCCGATGCCTTTCACCTTGCGCACAACGTCATCGTTATCTTCATGCTGAATTAAGCATGTTTCCATATCGATGATCCGGTGGCTTCCCCGCGCGTAAAAGCCGCCCACAAGGCCGCCTTCTGTTACGCCGATCGGCACCTGAGCCTTGTTCCGATAACGCCAAGGCTCGTCCATGCCCAGTGTAGGGCGGACGAGAATGCCCTCTGTCTTAGCCACTCCAGCGCCATCCGCGATGTCACCATCGTTAGCACGGTCCATCTGACTCTCAACAGCTTCATTCGCTTTGCTCTTTCCGCTGTCTCCGCCACTACCACTCACCCGGAGCTTTCCAATCCGCTCCAGGTTGTCCACCACCAGCTGCCGTTTCCACGTCAGCTGAGCGGCATAGTCCATATGCTGCAGCTGACAGCCGCCACACTTATCATAGATCTCGCAAGGCGCCGCAATGCGGGCGCTGCTCGCCTCTACTAAATTCAGCAGCTTGGCGTAGCCATACTGCTTCTTAGTCTTGAGCACCTTTGCCCGGACCTTCTCTCCGGGAAGAGCTCCCTGCACAAAAAGGGTAAAGCCTTCAACGCGGCCTACCCCTTCACCTTCATGGGTCATGCCGATAATATCGAGCATAACCTCATCATTTTTATTCACAGGCAGTTCGGCGACAGGCGCCTTGCCGACTGGGCGGCTGGTGCTGCGTCCACTGCGGTGTTTACTCATTATTTATAGTTCACTTCTTTCATTATCATCGCTGTATAAACCCAATTAAATGTCTTCAATCATTTCCATCACTGTAAATCTTACAGTCTCTTCGATCAAAGATCATCGCTGTATAATCCCACATTCTTACTTTCAATCAATCTCAGTTATTCTCAGCAAAAATCCGCAAATGCTGCGGCAAAATCCGGAATCGTCCTGGCAGCTCTCCACCCAGTTCACCGTCCAAGTTCAATTGGACATGCCCTGGTGAGATTACATCCATCGCATCCGTGCGGAAATAAACAACCTTCTTATCATTCAAATGCTCACCGCGAAGAGCCAATCTGACCAAACGGACAAACTCTGCCAGATTGCATTTTTTAACCGCTATAACATCTAACAGACCGTCATCGATACGAGCGCCGGGAGCGAGCTTTTCAAAGCCGCCAACAGAATTCGTGTTTGCAATCAGGAACAGCATGAACTCATCATGAATAACTTCTTGGCCATTGGCACGAATGATTAATTCCTGAGGTGACAGGCTGACCATTTTTTCAATACCTTTTAGATAGTACGCAAGCTGCCCTATCATGGTCTTCAGCTTACTAGGAACTTCATATGTCAGTTCGGTTAGACTACCGCCGCCTGCTATATTAATAAAATAACGGTCATTTGCCTTGCCGATATCAATCGGACGTGTCTCTTGGCGAATGATCAGATCACAGGAATCTTCCCAGTTCTTCGGGATCCCCATTGCACGTGCGAAATCATTAGTAGTACCAAGCGGCAAGACGCCGAGCGGGGGAAGATTAGGCTTCTCCGCCATACCATTAATAACTTCATTTAAAGTGCCGTCGCCACCGGCTGCTATGATCAAGTCATAACCGCGTTCTACTGCATCTGCAGCAGCTATCATAGCATCGCCTTCTCCGGTTGTTGCATGGCAGGTGGCTTCAATGCCACCAATATCCAGCCGGTCCAAAATATCGGCGAGCCGCTTCTTCATTTCTTCCCGTCCAGAAGTGGGATTATAAATCAATCTCGCAGTTTTCATTACCGGAACGCCACCTGTTTTTATAATAGAATAACCTAATTGATTATACCTAATTCGGACCACTACAATCAATGTTAAAGGCCCTTTCATGCAAATATTCCATTATACAGCAATTCATGACACTTTATTTAACAAAAAAATATATTTATATGTATATGCAGCAAATCCCGTATTATCCACGGATCTGGGCCCTTTTTTATGATTAAATGTGCTCAGGGGTAGGTGCTTTATCGTTTCATTCGAATCTGTTCGAGGAGTGTCTCTACCTGTCTCTCCATCCAATGCGGAAGAAGGGGGTGCGGCAGAAGTGTTTGACCAGAATACTTATAGGTTAACCCTTTTAGTCTGTCCGGAACCACATGCTTAGTAAAATAGCCTTCACTCAAAAAAAGCGGCGCCACCAGTACCTCGTGACCCTGCTCCTGCCAATACTCTACCTTGCTTCTTACACTATCCGGACTCAGCAGAGCATAGTCGGCCGCCGCTACGCCACTCACCTCACGGACACGTCCCGCCAGCGAAGATATGCCCTGCTCCCAGCGCTGCCGGAAACCATCATATACACTGCCATGCCCCACAAGCAAAATCGTCTCTCGCTTCGGTTCCGTAGACAGCTCACGTAGCTTGTCCCAAATCATTACAGCGATGTCCGGATCATCGTCGATAGGATAACCATAGTGAACTTTAGCCTTCACTAAGAACAGCGCTAAATCCGTCTCACGTTCAGGCTCAGGTTTGGCGCCTAGTGCATATTCTATCTCATCGACATGTGTACTTCCTGAGGAAACGAACAATGGGATCACAATAATATCTGTGACCCCTGCGTGTTCCAGCTCATTTATTCCATCTTGAATCAGACGGCCCTCTACCAGCTCTAAAAAAGAGACCACAACAGGAATCTTTTCACCTAGCGACAATCCGCTTACGGCTTCCTCTACAATCGATACCCAAGCCTCGTCGCGAGAGCCGTGACTGATAATAAGTACGCCCGGTACCATAAATTAACGTCCCAAACGTTCCAGCGTTAATTTATAACCGTCATTACCGTAGTTCAGGCAACGTTTTACACGGGAAATCGTAGCTGTGCTTGCACCCGTCTCTGCTTCGATCTGGTTGTAGGTGGAGCCTTTGCCAAGCATACGCGCTACTTCCAGTCGCTGCGACAACGATTGAATCTCGTTCACAGTGCACAGATCATCAAAGAACACATAACATTCTTCCATATTTTTCAACGTTAAAATAGCTTCAAATAATTGGTCGATACTTTTATCATTCAACTTCTTAAGTTGCATCAGCTTTTCATCCCCTAAAAGTTCTATCAGCATTAGTTTCTCTAATTAAGCTCCGTACAAAACTAGCTCCGGAAACATAAACCTCATGCGACTATCCTGCCTTTACTATATTGCACTGGAGCGCATTTTTCAAGCATTAACGATTTCACGCTGTAAAGAGTGAAATCGATGGACAAACGTCCACCCATGGCGCACACTCAATATGTACCCAACCGCGTTTATTTCTTCCTGCATAAGAAATAGCACCTACACTATAGTACTACATAAGCGCCGAAAATCAAGCTTGTACACGCTTTTTTCACTTCTTAAGGACGATTATAGGCATTCGCCCTTTTCCGCTCCTATCACGGGTAACCCGGGCATTCGTCTATACCGTATGTTCGCCCATGACATACAGTATAGCAGACCACTAACAAAGGAATGTGATATTATGCCTGATCATTACTATAATCATTCCCGCCGAAACCAGCGTTCATTGACCGATACTTATAATGCATCTGCTTACCCCGGGCTCAGTCCATATGCGCCTTCATCCCCCCCAGGAGAGAGCGGAATCCTTTCTGCTTTAGGAGCAGAAGCAGCTACCGAAACTGCGCTAGCGCTTCCTGCTGCTGAAGCCACAACTAAGGCAAGCGGCGGGCTTGCCGGATTGCTTAGCGGCTTGGGCGGTTTAGGCGGCGGTGGCGGAATCGGTGGGAATATGGAGCAAATCAAAGGTATCATCGACCGAATGGGCGGTATTGACGGGATCGTAAACTCCATGGGTAAGGTGCAGAAGGTGATGTCCGGCTTCCAGCAGATGGCTCCGATGGTTAAGCTTTTTATGGGTAACTTCGGCAAAAACAAAGGCTCCTCAGGTGCACTAGCTGCCGAAGAGGATGCAGCGCTGTACAGCCCTAACCGACGCAAAAAAAGACGTTCCACCTCGACCCGCCGCAAATCTACTACAACCACACGCCGGCGCTCTACTCCCTCTACTGGAAAACGTCGCCGCAAATAGCGGTGACGTTTTATTTTTCACTTAAACCATCCACTACGCCGGAACCATCTGAACATACTAACACCCACCACCAGCATAAATAGCAGAACGCCAAAATATCCATACTTCCATTCGAGCTCAGGCATCACCACGAAATTCATCCCATAAATTCCGGCAATCAGCGTCAGCGGCATGAATACGGTAGTGATTACTGTTAGTGTTTTCATGATCGAATTCATCCGGTTAGAGTTAAGAGATATGTAGCTATCACGTAGGTCCGCAGTCATTTCTCGATCCGCCTCAATCATATCGGACAGTTTTAACAAATGGTCATAGATATCGCCAAAATAAATCCGTTCCTCGCCGTTGCTCTGGACATGCTGCGAATTCAGAATCCGGTACATCAAATCGCGCATCGGCACAATCGTCCGCCGCATCTTGAGCAGCCTTCCGCGCAAACCAAACACTTGGCTCATCAAATCCTCCACCGACTCACTGCTGCCATTGCTCTCCAGATCCGCAAGCTCGTCCTCTAAACTGTATAGGCACGGAAAATACTTATCTACCAGCTTGTCCATTACTGTATATGCAGCCGCCATCGGACCACCCGACCAGCCTTTACGACTATGTATTTCACGCTTCACCTGCTCCCAAGCTTCATTCATCTCTGTTTTTTCCTGATGATGATAGGACACGAGGTAATTTGCGCTCAAAAAAAGGTCAATTTCTTCAGCATCCAGCGTCTCTTCATTCAGCGCATGCAGCACAAAAAACTGTACTTCCTCATAATGATCCAGCTTCGGCCGCTGTAGTACATGCATACAGTCCTCAATCGCCAAAGGGTGAAAATGAAAGTAGTGATCCAACAGCAGCGTCTCCTCTGCCGTAGGTGTAGCAAAGTCTGCCCATATCCATGCATAATCCTCCCGCCGGATATCCTGCAAAGGTATGTCTGTCAGCACCTCACCAGTATGCGTCACCGCAAGTGTATGTATCATAAATGTTCCTCCGCTTCATCTTCTTCCACGCATCTATTGTACCGCAAGAAGAGGAGTCTTCCAAAAATAACAAAAAAGAATCTCAGCCGGAGAATCGTAGCTCTGAGGTTCCATTACTCTTTAGTGTCCCATTCCTTCCTTTTGTTCCTAGGTTCATTTTTTTCTAATACCCTCCCAATTGTTCCTGCGATCTCATTTCTCTCCTCTACCAGCTACCAATACCAGTGCCATAATCGCAACAATAGCTAAGCTATCGTGAATTACCGCCATTTTACGAAACGTTTGGTTGTAAGGAGTACTGAGGTTTAACACTAATTATTCGGGCTTAACTACACCGGCTTAACTTTGTCGGAATATCTGACTATCGCCTCGCGCACACTTATTTTTGTATCTCAGTTTCCACTTTGATCCTATTTATGGTTTATAGGTAAAAGATCTAATCACTTATTAGTAAGTGTCGTTCATCTTCTTCTTCTCGCCTTTGATCAGACGGCTCATAGTGTATATAACGATGCTTCTCAGATGGTGAGGAAAGGATGGATAAAGAAAATAGGGTTGGGTTGTCACCGAACTTAATTAAATCGTATCGAGTGATTGTTTAATGATGAGTTAGTTTAAATTCTAACCCGCCGCTTAAATTCGACAGATGCACAAAAAGCTACGTCAGACATCCGCTCAAATACACCTTACCCTATCTTTATTTAAACACTCTCATCTGTATAAGCTAGACTCTGCTAATCCAAAGCATTTATGCCCTGCTTTCTACTCATTC